>JAIYBR010000053.1 GCA_027488435.1 Flavobacteriales bacterium | reverse complement strand
CACCAATAAGAATTTTCCCTTCAGCGACTTCACGAAGTTGATAGGTGAGTTATTCTCATAGCCACCACTGTTTTCCTGCGGTGTGCGCATAAAACGTTCGGTATAAATACTATCGTAATACTTCCAGTTGGTAACGGGAGCTACAGCAATGCCTGCCTTGTAATAGTCGGAACCTTTGGTCATACAAAGCGAGGTCATATAGCCACCAAAACTCCATCCTTGAATACCGATACGCGTTCGATCGACGTAAGATTGATCACCCAGATACTTTGCAAAATCGATGAAGTCTTCCGTCTCCAACTTACCCAGATTCATATACGTGCTATGCTTAAAAACTCTACCTCTGTATTGCGTTCCTCGCGGGTCGCAGCTCACCACAATGTAGCCCTGCTGACAGAGCAACTGGTGCCACAAATAACCGCGACCTCCCCAGGCATCGGAAACAGTATTGCTGCCGGGGCCGCCATAAATAGCAACCAGCACCGGATACTTTTTGGCTGGATCAAAGTTCGTAGGCTTCATCATCCAACAATTTAAATCGACCCCATAGCTGTTCTTAAAGGAAAAAAACTCCTTTTTCGTTAACGCGTACTTCGACATCCGTTCCTTGAGTGAAGCGTTATCCTTGAGCACACGAATGAGTTTGCCCTTCGCGTCATACAATTCAAAATCTGCCGGAGTATTTGCGTCGCTGTGCGACAAAATATAATATTTGAAGCCTTTGCTAAACTCAGCGCTGTTGTTTCCCTTCTTCAGGCTCAATCGCACAGGTGGAGTTGGTTGTTTCTTGAAATTGACCGTGTAGACATGCTGTTCGGCAGGTCCTTGCATACTCGACGTATAATAGACCTGAAGTGTTTTTTCATCAAAGCCGTAAAAATCAATCACGTCCCACTTGCCTTTGGTGATTTGCTTTCGCACTATTCCCGCATTATCGAAGTGATATAAATGATTGAATCCGTCTCGTTCACTCAACCAGATAAAACTGCCATCGGCTAAGAAGGTCAGCGCATCGGAAATGTCAATGTACGTGTCGGCTTGCTCAGCGTATATAACCTTTGTTGCAACAGTATTCAAACTATTCGCAGCAAGATCGGCCAGCATAAACTCTAGTTTATTCTGATGACGGTTCATGCGCATCGCACATAATTGATCATTGTTCTTCGTCCATTCAATGCGTGGGATGTACTGATCGGTATTCGCTCCCATTTCAACCTTACGACTTTGACCAAGCCCCAGATCATATACATATAAACTAACCACGCTATTGGCCTCACCCGCCTTGGGATACTTGAATCGTTGCTGCTCGGGGTATAGCTCGCCGAATATGTCCATAGAGAATTCGCGCACATTCGATTCATCAAATCGTAAATACGCAATCCGGTTGCCGGCAGGGCTCCATTCGAAGCCTTTCACTAATGCAAATTCTTCTTCGTATACCCAATCGGTGGCTCCGTTGATGATTTTGTTCTTTGAACCATCACGCGTAACCTGGGTTTCGAGCATGCTTGCTATTTCTACCACAAATAAATTGTTGTCGCGCACAAAGGCAACATGCTTTCCGTCGGGTGAAACTTCAGCGAGCATTTGCTTGCCTTTGGTGAAATCGGTGAGCGGGATGATCTTCTTGGTTGGTATGTGGTATAGAAAATAGTTCGCTAAAAAGCTATAGCGATAAATAGGTTCAGACTCTGTTTGAATAAGCAGATATTGCTCATCGCTATTGAACTCGTAGCCGTCGAACGAACGGGTAGCATCGCCAAAAATATCGAGCGCTGTGGCAATCACCCCTGCTTCAGTTCCGGTAACGTAGCTGTACTTCACGATTCGGGTGCCGAATGCGTCGCTTTGCTCGGTGGCCGTGTAATGCAAGCCATCATTCATGCTATTGAGACCGCCTACAAACTCCCCAAAAAACTCGCCCCCACTCCAGATGAGGGAGTTTGACAAATCTTGCTGCGCAGATAGAACTGAAACGAACAGGAAGGAAAGCACCAAGGCCGTTGATCTGAATTTCATAGTATGGGTTTGTGTGCCGAAATTAATAATTCGGGATGGAATTAAAAAACCAACCTTTGCGACAGCAAAGGAGCTAGCAAAACGCTATTTCCAGTAACCCTTCCACCGTTCAACATTACCGCGTATGTAAGAGCGCACGAAATGCAGGTCACCGGCATTTCGGATGATACTCTCGTGATAACACGATACCCCTTCGAATCGGATACTAGTGTGCCTAACGTCTGTAAGCACGGATGCTTTGAACCCCAGGATAATGGATTCCAGATTGTTCGACTGCAGACGAAAGGAATTCTTCGGATGAATAAGAGCTCTTGAGATTGAAGTTGGTTATGCGGCGACTGTGAGCTGGTATGTTCATTAACACCGGTAAGCAATAAGGCATGAAAATGATCAGGCAGAGCGTCTGCGACAGCTGCTACTAAGGCAGGATGACCATGGCAAGGCCAGTGACATAAAGGGCTACCTCAACAAATAACTCACGCCAATCTTAGCGCCTGAGAAGGCTATACCTCCTCCCAACTCGAGGTTGACCGCAAAATTCTTGTTGATGTAATAGCGCCCACCTATCTGTATTCCAACATTCAGTGGAACAGAGTTAGAATAATAAGGTGGAATAGACTCCGGGTTCAAACGCTGATTGCGGATGAAGAATCCCATATTCACACCTCCATACACGTCGAATACATCCTCAAGTTGCAACATCTCCACAAAATGGTAGTTGGCGTTGGCCGATACAACAGTGTTGAGAAAACTGAAAGACAACTCCCCTCCTAGCGATATATTCTTATCAAAACCGTAATCCACACCAGCATAAACAGGCAACGCCCAACCCGACAATCCAAAACCTCCGTTTGCCTGGAAACCACCGGTTTTAAGTGCGTATTGGCCTTGAGCTATGGAGCATGTCAACGCGATTAACGCGAAGGAAACTAGATTTTTCATGTTACGATTTCAGTTTAATTGGATAGGCAAAGTAACCTTTCAGTTCAGTTATTCTTTT
>JAIYBR010000236.1 GCA_027488435.1 Flavobacteriales bacterium | reverse complement strand
TTCGATGGTGACCAGATGGCTGTGCACGTGCCACTGGGCCCGGGTGCTATCCTGGAAGCTCAGTTGTTGATGCTCGCATCACACAACATCCTCAACCCAGCGAACGGAGCGCCTATCACCGTACCATCACAAGACATGGTATTGGGTCTTTATTATATTACGAAGTCACGCAAAGGCACACCTGAGCACCCTGCTCTCGGTGAAAACAAGACATACTACTCGGAAGAGGAAGTTACGATTGCATTCAACGAAGGTCAGCTGGACTTGCACGCCAACATCAAAGTACGCTGGACTGATATTGCAGGCAACCAAAGCATCATCGAGACAACGACCGGTCGTGTAATCTTCAACCGAGTTGTTCCTCGCGAGGTTGGTTTCATCAACCAATTGCTCACCAAGAAGGCACTTCGCGACATCATTGGCGACATTTTGAAACACGTAGGAATTGCACGCACAGCGAAATTCCTCGACGATATGAAAGACCTGGGTTACTACTGGGCATTCAAAGGTGGTTTGTCGTTCAAACTCACCGACGTAGTAATTCCGGCTGAAAAAGATAAGCTCGTTGCCGATGCTACTGCCAAAGTGCAGGAAGTATTCGACAGCTACAACATGGGTCTTATCACTAACAACGAGCGTTACAACCAGGTAATTGATATCTGGACGAACACCAACTCGAAGTTGACCAACATCCTGATGGATCGTTTGAAAACCGACCAGGAAGGATTCAACAGCATCTATATGATGTTCGACTCCGGAGCGCGTGGTTCGAAAGAACAGATTCGTCAGCTGGCCGGTATGCGTGGTCTGATGGCTAAGCCACAAAAGAACGCAGCCATGGGTGGACAAGACATCATCGAAAACCCGATCTTGGCAAACTTCAAGGAAGGCTTGTCGATTTTGGAGTACTTCATCTCTACCCACGGGGCTCGTAAGGGTCTTGCCGATACGACATTGAAAACGGCCGATGCCGGTTACCTCACCCGTCGCTTGGTTGACGTTGCTCAAGATGTAATCATCAACGAAGTAGACTGTATGACGCTTCGCGGTATTGTTGCTTCAGCATTGAAGAAAGCCGACGAAGTAGTTGAAACACTCGAAGATCGCATCATGGGTCGCACCAGTGTTCACGATGTTGTTCATCCGGAAACAGGTGACCTCATTGTGGAAGCGGGAGAAACCATTGACGAGTTCAAGGCTGAAGCGATTGAAGCGGCAGGTATTGAAGAAGTTGAGATTCGCTCAGTGCTTACTTGCGAAAGCAAGCGTGGAGTTTGCGGAAAATGTTATGGACGCGATTTGGCTACAGCCAAATTGGTTCAGCAAGGATTGGCCGTGGGTGTTATCGCGGCACAGTCTATCGGTGAACCGGGAACACAGCTTACGCTTCGCACCTTCCACACAGGTGGTGCTGCAGGCGGCGGTGCTATCGATGCCGACATCCGCGCTAAATATGCCGGTACTGTTGAAATCGAAGAACTGCGCAGCGTGGAGAGCATGAGTGATAATGGCGAAATGCGCACTATCGTTGTGTCGCGTTCATCTGAAATGAAGATTATTGATCCGAAGTCAGGAACCGTTCTCACGAATGCCAACATTCCATATGGTGCCATTCTTCATACGAAGCCTGGAACCTCTGTGAAGAAGGGAGACCTCATTTGCGAATGGGATCCATACAACAGCGTAATCATTACCGAAGAAGAGGGTACAATCCAGTTCGATGCAGTCGAAGAAGGTATTACTTTCAAAACGGAACTCGACGAACAAACCGGCTTCTCGGAAAAAGTAATTATCGAAACCAAAGACAAGAAGAAGAACCCTGCCATTGAAATTGTGCGCAACAAAGAAGTGGTAAAGGTTTACTCTCTTCCTGTTGGGGCTCACTTGAATGTGGACAACAAGGCCAAAGTTGGCAAGGGTACCATTCTCGTGAAAATTCCACGTATGTCGGGTAAAACAAGCGATATCACCGGTGGTCTTCCACGTGTTACCGAATTGTTCGAAGCTCGTAACCCATCAAACCCTGCAGTAGTAGTAGAGATTGACGGTATCGTGGAATACGGTAAGATTAAGCGCGGTAACCGTGAAATCGCAGTAAAGGCCCGCACAGGCGAAGAAAAGAAGTATCTCATTCCGCTCTCCAAGCACATCCTCGTGCAAGATGGAGACTTCGTTCGTGCAGGTATGCAGTTGTCTGACGGTGCTATCTCTCCTGGCGACATTCTCGATATCCAGGGCCCAACAGCCGTTCAGGAATATCTGGTGAATGAAATTCAGGAAGTATACCGCTTGCAGGGGGTGAAAATTAACGATAAGCACTTTGAAGTAATCGTGCGTCAGATGATGCGTAAGGTTGAAATCACCGATGCCGGTGATACACGATTCCTCGAAGGAACCAATGTCGACAAAGCTGAGTTCTTGGAAGAAAACGAGCTTCTGTTCGATAAGATGGTAGTAGTTGACAACGGCGAAAGTGAAAAATACCAGATAGGTCAAATTATCAGTGTTCGCAGCCTGCGCGATGAAAATTCGCAGCTTAAGCGCAAGGACAAGAATGAGATTGTTGCACGTGAAGCCATCACTGCTACTGCTCGTCCGATGTTGCAGGGTATTACCCGTGCATCATTGCAGACCGACTCTTGGATTTCAGCTGCATCGTTCCAGGAAACAACCAAGGTACTCAATGAAGCTGCCGTTCAAGGTAAGACAGACTACCTCATCGGTCTGAAGGAAAACGTTATCGTAGGTCACCCAATTCCAGCAGGTGC
>JAIYBR010000279.1 GCA_027488435.1 Flavobacteriales bacterium | reverse complement strand
ATTTGCCATTGAATCGAGGCAATCACGTATGGAATAAATCCAGAGTTTCAGATCGAAAATTCAAGCATTGGATCGGTCTCGGAATAGGTTTAGGATACTCTTCTCAGCGTTGGGATTTGGAATCGAATCATCAGGCACCCATGCTGGGTTCAAGGCTGAATGCCGCTTTAAGTATTCAATATTCGATGCGTTTGGCGGCCTTTACTTTTGGAGAATTTCGCGCTGGTTTTCGCGTTTTGCATTTTTCCAACGGGGCATTTAAACTGCCGAATCTCGGTACCAATAACGCTGGTCTTTTTTTGAGCTATGCAACAGCGAAGCATGCTCACCGGAATGTTCAAGTGCCTTCGGCGCCGATCATGGAAAAATACATGTGGAGTTTAGGAATAGCGGCGGGAATGAAGGAAATCCTTCCTCCGAATGGTCGGAAGTATATCGCTTCGGTTGTCTCTTTATTGGGCGAAAAGAGAATCTCTTACAAGAGTGGATTAGGTATTGGGCTTGACGTACTTTTTGATGAGTCTGCAAGCTACTTGTTCGAACAACGAATGGGATATAGACCTGCATCTTCTCAATCGATTCAACTTGGGGGCTTAATTTCCTATTCGCTCTTTTTCGATCGGCTATCGCTGAAGATGCAGCAGGGTATTTACATGCGAGATGCACTTCGATTGAATGGATTGCTCTACCATCGCTTCGGTCTGCGATACGAGATTACTCGCTGCCTTTTCGCTCAGCTTACGCTGAAAACTCATTTCGCAAAGGCCGACTTTGGAGAGGTCGGCATAGGTTACACATGGAGACATTGACACACTATAGATACATGCGAGCAATCTGGAATGGTAGTTTCATTTGGATAACACTTGTTGCCCTGTTCGTTTCATGTAATAAAGAAAATGCGCCGGATTGCTTTCAGTCGGCCGGTGAATACAAAACAATAGAGCGTGAGTTGGATGATTTTGCCTTCATTGAGTTGAACGACTACATACAGTATGAATTTTTACAAGCCCCGTATTACAAAGTCATCATTACGTCGCCGGGCAATCTCATTCCCGATATTGAGACGGAGGTCAACAATGGAAAGCTGGTCATTCATAATCGGAACACATGCAATTTCGTTCGATCATTCAAGAAGAAAATTACGATTCGGATTTGCTCACCGAATTTTACCAATATCCAGAATTATTCTACGGGTGATATCCGCTCCGTGAATGTGATACAGTCGAGCAAATTCATCATGGAGAATAGGCACGCGGCCGGTGTTCATGAGCTTGAAATGGATGCTGATACGGTTGATATAAGAACGCATGCAGGTGTGTGTGATGTTGTTCTCACTGGAAGAGCAAATGACGTTTATCTGTTTAATCAGGGGCTCGGAATTGTTGATGCACGCGCGTTAATTGCGCCGAAAGCCTACGTGAATAATTCCTCTGTTAACAAAGTATTCGTGAACTCCAGTGACTATCTGTTTGCGGTCATTCGCTCAAGTGGATCAGTCTATTATTCGGGTTCGCCGGAATTGATTGATTTGGATATAGAAGGTCAAGGGCAGTTGTTGCCACTTTAGATTTTAATTCGAGAAATGCGCGTTCAATATGTTGGAAAATTGTGCGGGACAGCGCATCGGTTTTTTTGATGCGGCATCCGTGAAAACCAAATCTGTTTCTGCTTCATTCAGCAACGTCTCACCACGGTAGGTCTGATATGCAAATTTTATTCGCGCACTGGGTTTTTCTCGAATAAACGTTTTGATAAGGAGTTCATCGTCATAGTGGGCTGGAGCCAGATAATTAATTTGAAAGCGAACGACAGGAAGCAAAATTCCATTCTCTTCCAGCGAGCGATAAGTAATAGCGATTGAACGCAGCATTTCTACGCGAGCTACTTCGAAGTAGGTGGCATAATTGCCATAATAAACAAAACCCATCTGATCGGTTTCAGCATAACGAACACGAATGGAGGTGGTGTGTGAAATCATGCGCGAAAGGTCGTTCGTCTGACGCATGCAGCAATGCCTCTTAGTGTCCATTTTTTCTAATTGGACACTAAAGGTGTGAACATTAGTGGTTTATCAGATAGCGCTTGAATGAAAGCTTGTTCTACTGCTAAAAGCCTTGTATTTGCAAGTGGTTCGTGAGAAAATGTTTGCAAGTCAAACTTTTTTACATGTCAAGAGGAAATAACTTTTTTTTTTCACTTTTTTCATTATTCATTTGCGACGCATTCGACGCACGAGAAGTTAACTAGCCTTCTAATCGTTTGCCCTAACAAGTGTATTAACCCAAAGAACTACGCATCTTCATGAAGAAAGACCATAACCAGGTTTGGAAAAACTGTTTGGAAATTATAAAAGACAATGTAAGCCCTCAAGGATTTAAAACGTGGTTTGAACCAATCAAACCAGTAAGACTCGAAGAGAGTGTTTTGACTATTCAAGTGCCTTCACAGTTTTTTTACGAGTGGTTGGAAGAACATTATGTCACGCTTCTGAAGAAAATAATTCGCAAAGAACTTGGCACAGAAGGTCGTTTGGAGTACTCCATTATCATGGAGAACAATACCAATTCGAATCCTTACACCATTAAAGTTCCCACCAGTAATCGTAAAGCGGTCAAGAACGCAGTAGTGAGCATGCCGCTTGATATGGGAGAGTCGCCAATCAAGAATCCGTTCAT
>JAIYBR010000027.1 GCA_027488435.1 Flavobacteriales bacterium | reverse complement strand
CGCTTTCATCCATGATGGTGATTCAGTAATCATGCGTGGTTATGCAGAGCGCGACGGCGTGCGTATCGGATTTGGAGAGTGCATGGCTTCCGTACTTCCTGCGTTGATTTAATTGTGATCGACTTGAATTGTTAAGGATTCGTCAAAGTTCTACGCTGAAGCGTCCTTAATTAGTTCCTTGCCGGTCCAAATGAAATTATCACTCCGAATAATCAGCTTTACCATTGCCATGCTCATAGCGGGCAGGGAAGCATTGGCTTTCGGAAGTGCTTTGTCAGTGACGTTCGATTTGAGTTGGTCTGAAGAAGGCAACCCAATGAACGATACTTGGCTTCTCGAGTGTGAGGGTGCCGAAGAATGCGATGATCAGGAAGATGAGTCCAACGAAGATTCTCCTTCGCATTTGGAAAACTGTAAGCATGATTCACATCACGGTGAAGAGTTCTGTTTGATTTCAGACACATCTAAATTTGACCACATAATAAGGTCCTCGGAATTTTACATCTATGTGCTGAATCTAAGGTTGTGAAATTCAAAAGTTACTGCGTCACGTCGAGTAATTTTTTGAATAACACATTATGCTTCATACCAAAGAATCAATCAATTCTTTTGATTTGGGAAAAGCAATTGATGCCTTAATGCATCAGCTGCCTGCACAAGCCCCGCTCAAAGATTTCATACATCATAATACGCTCCATGCGTTTCAGGATTTGCCTTTCCAAGACGGCATCCGAGCTGCATCCAGAAGGTTCGGATATCGCGTGCTATTGCCCTTGAAGGAGTACAGGATGGCCTATCAATCCGGTCGTATTCATGACGACATTTTGAGTCGCGTGGTGTGCGAGCAAAAGGGGAAGGATCGCAAGGATTTCTGGTTGGATCAAATGGTTAGCCGTGTTTTCGATGTGCCCGAACCACCGCGTATCGGATTATTGAGAGGCCTTTGGAAGCGCAATCATAAAATTGATCTCGACTCATTGGTTCATCCCATCCTTTTTCGCCTGTTGTGCAATTTCATGGATCAGGGGATTTCCATTTGGAGCTTTCCTGTTACCAATATGCCGTTTCTCGATGCGGTTCGAAAGCTAGAGGCTGACTCCGCAGTAAGCTTGTTTAGAACCAAGCTTGGGCGAGAGATTTTCATGAATCGCGATATCGGCATTCTCGAACTGCTTGAGCAGTTGGTGAGCAGCGAGGATAAGTATGCGCAATATCTGTTCGACCAGCAATTTGCCCATCAGGGTTGGTCGGGCATGGTGGCGACTGTTCAACACCAACCCAACACATTACTCGATAGCAGACAAATTACTCTTGAGGATGTCATATTCCTGGAACTTGCATTGGAAATAGATGCATTGGAATATGCTCTGGGCAATGAGTGGAAACCACTTAGTGATTATGCGCTCATGAGCGTTCCTGATTTGTTTGAAGAGGTTCCTGTTTCGGAGTTAGAGGAGGTTTTGTTTCTCTGGCATCTGGCTTACGAATGGAGTTATTACGATACTGTGTTAGGCGGAATTCATACACCGAATCCGGAATTGAGAGGCCGTCGCAACCATTCATTCCAAGCTATTTTCTGTATTGATGATCGCGAATGCTCGTTGCGCCGTTACCTCGAAAATGAAGATCCTAATTGCTACACCTATGGAACGCCGGGATTTTTCGGAGTGGAGTTTTACTATCAACCAATCTATGGTAAATTCAGAACGAAACTTTGCCCGGCACCGGTGAATCCGAAGTTCTTGATAAGAGAAGTGTCAACCGACACTATTCGGAAACGCGATTTTCACCTGGGCAAAGAGGCGCATTCGTTTTTGGGTGGTTGGCTTGTAAGTCAAACCCTGGGCTTTTGGTCTGCACTTAAACTGGCCATCAATGTGTTTAATCCGAGGTTTCAACCTGGCGCTGCTTCTTCTTTCCAACACATGAGTAAACAGTCTGCGTTGGAGATAGAAAGGGTTAGCGATGAAAGGGAGAGCGATTTGCTGGTTGGATTTTCTTGCGAAGAGATGGCCAATCGGGTTGAGTCTACCCTTCGAAGTATAGGTCTTGTCGACGATTTTGCTCCTATCGTTTATATCGTGGGTCATGGAGCGAGTAGCACGAATAATCCGCACTATGCTGCATATGATTGTGGCGCTTGCTCAGGCAGGGCCGGCTCGGTTAACGCGCGTGTTTTTTGCGAGATGGCCAATAAACAGGAAGTGCGCGGGCTCTTGCATGAAAAGGGTATTCGTATCCCTGAATCGACACAGTTTGTGGCTGCTTTGCACGACACAACCTGCGATGAAATCGAATTTTTTGATGAGGCAACGCTCTCTCAACACAACACGCAAATGCACAAGGAACATGTTCTTTTGTTTCAGAATGCGCTGGCCAAAAACGCACGAGAGCGATCAAGAAGGTTTATTAATGTCGATTCGAATTTGAATGTGCATGAACTGCACAAGCAAATTAAAATGCGCTCCATCACCTTGTTCGAGCCGCGCCCTGAACTTAATCACGCTACCAATGCAGCCTGTGTGGTTGGCCGTCGTGATTTGACCTCTCATCTTTTTCTGGATAGAAGGGCTTTTATGAATTCATTCGACTATCGCGTCGATCCCAAGGGTGATTACCTTTTTCCTATCCTGCGAGCCGTTGCACCGGTATGCGGTGGAATTAATCTCGAGTATTTCTTTTCGCGTGTCGACAATCAAAAAATGGGTGCAGGTTCAAAGTTGCCGCACAATGTAATGGGATTGTTTCCGGTTGCAAATGGTATCGATGGTGATTTGCGCCCGGGTTTGCCTAGTCAAATGATTGAAGTGCATGAGCCCGTGCGTTTGCTCGTGGTGGTCGAACATTTTGAAGAGGTCATTCTTGAAGTTATTCAGCGAGATGCGGCTACCTACGAATGGTTCAAAAATGAATGGGTGATACTGGCAGCGGCACACCCCGAAACACGCGCTATTTCCATTTTTCATAGCGGACGTTTCACAGCCTATTCACCGGCCTACTCACCCCCCGAGGTCAAGGATATTGATACATACATCCTGCAGCACACCGATGCTATTCCTGTTCTCAAAATTGCTTGACTATGCCCAATCATTTCCTATCTGCCTTCATACTTATTCCGGCCATTGGCTTTTTGCTCTCGCTCGTTATCCCTAAGAAGAATGAGAACGCAATAGCATGGACTGTTTTCGCTGCGGTTTTAGTCAATTTCGTAATTGCAGTTTTCTACGATGTGCTCTGGATTTATCAGGGAAGTAATGTTGTTGACGAGCGTGATCTGTTGCTCTATCATTCGGAACATTACGAGTTCTTCATAGACTTTCATTGGGATAAGATTTCGCTTGTCTTTTTTACCGTAGGAACTTTTTTAGTTCTACTCGTTGCTCGTTACAGTCAATATTACATGCATCGAGAACCGGGCTACAAGCGCTTTTTCAATACACTGCTCTTTTTCTATTTGGGTTATTCGGTGGCAGTGCTCTCCGGAAATATTGAAACACTCTTTGTGGGTTGGGAATTTTTGGGCGTGAGTTCTTTCTTGCTCATAGCTTTCTATCGAGATCGCTATTTGCCCATCAAGAATGCTGTGAAAGTGTTTTCCATATATCGCGTTGGAGATATCGGAATTATCCTGGCCATGTGGTTGAGCCATCATTTGTGGAATCAAAATGTCACGTTTGCTCAACTTTCCGATGTGTCGGGTGTGAATAGTGTGCTTTCTGAGCACTCTCTAATAGGCGTATTCATCGCAATGGCTGTTTTGGTAACAGCTGCAGCAAAGTCGGCCCAGTTGCCATTTACGTCGTGGTTGCCTCGTGCCATGGAAGGCCCCACTCCTTCCAGTGCGATTTTTTACGGGTCACTTTCCGTGCATTTGGGCGTATTTCTTCTACTTCGAACATTTCCAATCTGGCAGTCGCAATTCAGTGCACGAATCTTAATTGGAGGTGTTGGATTTATGACAGCAATTGTTGCAAGCGGTATTGCCAGAGTACAGTCTTCCATCAAGGCGCAAATTGCATATGGAAGTGCTTCTCAGATAGGGCTAATGTTTATTGAAATAGCCATGGGTTGGACTGACTTGGTGCTTTTTCACTTCGCGGGAAATGCATTCTTGCGCACCTATCAATTGCTAGTGTCTCCCTCTACCGTAAGCTATTTGATTCGCGAGCAATTCTTCAATTTCCATCCTTCCGCTAAATCGGTAGAGAGTTATTTCCCGAAGCGCTTAGCCGCAACTTTTTACGTTCTCGGTATGAAGGAGTTCTTTCTGGATGGAGCGCTCTATCGTTTTTTCTGGCATCCATTCAAAATCATAGGCCGCAAATTGAATTTCCTCCGTGGCTGGAAATTGGCGATTCTACTCTCTGGCATGCTTTCGCTGCCCTTATTACATTATTCATCTGCTATCAACCTATCACACGGTGTAATGCATACGCTCAGTTCCATGTTTGCTTTGTTGGGTGTGGTAATGGTGTTGAAGTCATTTACCGAGCGTGAAAAGGTATTTGAAGCATGGTGGCTGGTAATTGCAAACCATGTTGTTGTCGCTATTGCCATTTCGCTGAATGAGAACTACAGCATGAGTCACAATCTGATTTACCTCAGTGGCATTGCCATTGGCGGCCTCAGCGGTTATGCTCTACTCTCTGTTCTGAAATCACGCGAGGGCAACATCAATCTCGACCGCTTTCACGGTTTTGTGAAGTATTACCCCAAAATGTCGATGGCCTTTTTCTTCTGTTGTCTCGCACTTTCCGGTTTTCCGATCACTCCAACGTTTATCGGTGAGGATTTGATTTTCGGGCACATTCACGAAGATCAAATTGGCTTGGCTGTATTGGTTTCGTTGAGCTTTATTCTCGACGGCCTATCGCTTATACGAATTTTTGCACGGGTCTTTTTAGGGCCGTCGGTGCGCTCTGTTTACGAATCATCTTATCGATCATCTTAACTACGAAATATGAAAAAGAAAATAGTTCCATCGGATGGCTTAATTGGATTGCGTCAGAATTATAAGTCTGATATGCTTTCCGGTTTTTTGGTTTTCCTAATCGCGCTTCCATTGAGTTTGGGCATTGCGGCTGCATCCGATTTTCCACCTCTCTACGGACTTATAACAGCTATGATAGGAGGTCTAGTGGTGAGTTTTTTCGCCGGTTCTCATCTTACGATAAAGGGTCCGGCCGCTGGTCTTATTGTAATTGTCGCTGGAGCTGTTGCTGAGTTTGGAAATGGCAACAATGAGTTGGGATGGAAACTTGCCCTCGGTGCAATCGTTGTTGCTGGAGCATTGCAAGTCATTTTCGGGTTGCTCAAATTCGGTTCGTTCAGTGATTTCTTTCCCATTTCGGCAGTGCATGGCATGCTCGCAGCAATTGGAATTATTATCATCAGCAAACAGACGCACGTGCTTGTGGGTATGAACCCGCTAACCCACGAGGGTCGGCCAATGGTCGAACCTCTGGAGTTACTGCTGGAGCTTAAAAATACGATTGCGAATATCACGGCGCATGTCGATGTGCTGATTGTGGGCGGTGCCAGTTTGTTCATCGTTTTCGCATGGCCAATGATACCGGTGAAGCCGTTGAGAAAAATCCCGGCGGCTCTGGTTGTGCTTCTGGTCGCTATTCCCCTCGCTAAAGTGCTCGGCCTTCATAATACCGCCGATGTGCGCGACGCTATGGGAGCCTTAGTCCAAAAGGGGTATTCACCTATGCTCACGTTCGATCATAATTTGTTTGAACTCCTCGGTGTTCAGGTGGATTTTGGAGGGGTTCACTTGCCCGCATTATTCATTAAATATGTCGTCATGTTTGCTCTCGTCGGATCAATCGAAGCACTGCTAACCGTAAAGGCTATCGATGTGCAAGATCCTTATAAGCGAAGATCCAACCCGGATAAAGACCTCGTTGCTGTAGGTATCGGTAATATGATTACGGGTGTGCTGGGTGGACTGCCCATGATAAGTGAGGTGGCTCGATCTTCGGCCAACGTTTCCAATGGCGCTCAAACGCGGTGGGCGAACTTCTTTCATGGATTGTTCATTTTTATGTTCCTCTGTTTCGAAGTTTCGTTTGATGATTTGATTCCAAAGTCAGCTTTGGCCGCGATGCTCATTGGTGTTGGTTGGAAATTGGCTCACCCACGAGAGTTTGGACACATGGCTAAAATTGGTAAAGATCAAATTGTGATTTTTGTGACAACCATTGCAGTAACACTTGCAACTGATTTGTTACTCGGAATTGCCGCAGGAATTGTCCTCAAGTTTATCATGCACATGGCTCGCGGCGTGTCGTTCAGTGTTCTGTTCAAGCCCAAAATGAGTGCAGCCGACGCGACAATACGAATTGAAGAGGCGGCGGTGTTCAGTAACTTTATTCCAATTAAGAAAAAGCTGATTTCCTACGATATGACTTCGCGTGTTACAATCGATTTTCAGAAATGTAATTTTATCGATCATTCAGTAATCGAAATTCTGCATCACATAAAAGATGATTTCAAAGAGGCTGGTGGTGAGCTAATCATTTTAGGTATCGATGAACTGAAGCCGGTCGGAAACAGCAAGCATCCGCTGGCAGCGCAACGAAGAAAGTAGCCTTATGAAATGGACGTTTTATTTTTTCTTTTGTGTCGTGATGCTTTCTCTGAATGCATCAGCACAAAAAGATATTTCCGAACAGCAACATGCATGGCTCATGTATTTTGGAAACCATCGCATTTCAGATCGCTGGGGATTGCATACCGAATATCAATGGCGCAGGGCTGATATGGTTGAGAACTGGCAGCAATCATTGTTGCGCTTAGGTGTTGATTATTACGCCAAGAATGACGTTCAGTATACCGCGGGTTACGCATGGATTCGTTCGTTCCGATATGGCGATCAACCCATAGCACATTCAAATAATGAAAATCGTATCTGGCAACAGATCATCACAAAATCGAAGCATGGTCGTGTCGATGTTCAGAACCGTTATCGCTTGGAGCAACGGTTCATTGAAAATTGGGTGAAAGACGCCGAGGGAGTATACACAAAGGATGGGTTCTATTTCCGGCAACGTGTGCGCTATCGCCTTTTCCTAACGATTCCGTTGTCGAGAAAAGAAATGACGGATAACACGTTGTTCTTGGCGGCATACGACGAACCCTTTCTGGGATTCGGAAAAGGAATTGCCAAAAACATATTGGATCAGAATCGATTGTACGCTGCACTGGGATGGCGTTTCAATGCTGCATGCAACATCCAATTGGGATACCTCAATCAGTACATCGTTAAGAAAGATGGTATTCAGGCGGAGCGCAATCATACGCTGCAGGTGGCTCTTACATACAATATTGATTTTCGAAAAAAGGAAGACGAATGAAAATAGAAAGAGCCGAAAAAAATCGGCTCTTTCTTTTGAAGACAATTGTGGTGGGCAATACTGGGTTCGAACCAGTGACCCCTACCTTGTCGAGGTAGTGCTCTAAACCAGCTGAGCTAATTGCCCTAAATAAAAAATGAGCCCCAGCTCATTTTTTTGGTGGACCCGGTGGGGGTCGAACCCACGTCCAAACAAGGAATTTCTAAGTTTTCTACATGCTTAGTTCGCAATTGGTTTTCGATGAAGGCCAGGCCACGAACAGCCAAACCTCCACTTAGCTTTGAGTTTTTAACGATTACCTACAAGCTTCGGTTCTCGCGATCTCTCTTTGATGAAGCCTCATTGCCGGCGACCAAGAGCGGGGTCATCCGACGAGACAGTGCTTGTCACGAATCCAATTCGTGATTAGGCGTAATCACACCCGGTGATTAGGCTGCAAGCGCGTAAGAAGTGTTGTCATTTCTGACTTGCAGTTTCAGATTTAAGAGCTATCCTGCAAAACGCTCTGCATGCTTGCCCAGCTATTCTTCTTGCTGTCAAATCCGGGGAACGGGCCCAAAATTCGATTGCTTGTGCTGCTTACGCAGGTTGACAATGCAATAGGAATAATGTCAAAGAACAGCGCAAAGATAATTCGCCTTCCTTCCTTTCACTTCACAATTAATTCTATCCCGTGAATCTGCTTTTGGATTCATGCACTGAAATGCCGCCTGACGAAGGTATTTTTGCGCAAAATTGATTCAATGACAATCAAGAAAATTGGCATTATCCGCGAAGGAAAAGTGCCACCCGATCATCGGGTTGCTCTCACGCCACATCAATGCGATCTTGTCAAAGCGCAATTCGATGTGGATGTTGTAGTGCAGCCAAGCCCCATTCGCAAATATGCCGACACAGATTATGTGGCTGCCGGAATTACCCTTCAGGAGGATCTTTCCGATTGCGATTTGATTATCGGCGTGAAAGAAGTGCCAATCGATATGCTCATTCCGGGTAAATCGTATATGTTCTTTTCACATACGTTTAAAAAGCAACCCTATAACGCCAAGTTGCTCAAGGCAATGTTGGATCGCAAAATCCGACTCATTGACTATGAAGTAATCAAAGGCACA
This sequence comes from Flavobacteriales bacterium, assembly GCA_027488435.1. GTDB lineage: Bacteria > Bacteroidota > Bacteroidia > Flavobacteriales_D > Sanyastnellaceae > JAIBBG01. The sequence continues at coordinate 1,203 of JAIYBR010000027.1, read as the reverse complement.
AACAAAAAGCGACTGATCGGTTTTGGTCGTTATGCCGGAATTGTTGGAGCTTATCATGCGTTTCGTGCGTTTGGCTTGAAACACAATCTCTACTCAATCAAAGCACCTCATGAATGCCATGATAGGAAGGAACTCGAGCAGCAATTGTCATTGGTGAAGCTGCCGCAGAATATGCGCGTGGTGGTTACTGGTTTTGGAAGAGTAGGGCATGGCGCAGAAGAAATTCTGAAACTTCTGCCACTGAGCAGAGTGACAGAAGCTGATTTTTTGAGCGAAAGTTTTAATGAGCCTGTATACACTCACCTCGATACAGAGGAGTATTATGTGCGAAGGGATAAGGGCGGTTTTGATAAGTCTGACTTTTACAACAACCCGCAATTTTATCAGTCGTCACTACCTGAAACCGTGCGCTCGAGCGACTTGTATATCGCCTGTCATCTCTGGGCTTCGGGAAATCCTGTTCTCCTGGCGCAGTCCGACTTGCAGAACCCGTCTTGGAAGTGTCGCGTCATTGCAGACGTAAGCTGTGATGTTGGTGGCCCTATCGTGTCTACCCTGCGTGCTTCCACCATTGCCGACCCTTTATATGGTTACAATCCGGTAACAGGAGCAGAGTGTGATTGGAAACAGGATGATGCTCTGTGCGTCATGGCAATCGATAACCTTCCTTGCGAATTACCAAAAGATGCATCAGAAGATTTTGGAAACGAATTAATCGACAAAGTTCTTCCCCATTTTTTCAACGGAGACCCAGAGCAGATTATCTGGCATGCTACCGAAACGACCCTGCAAGGTGATTTAACTCCCCATTTTGCATACCTGAAGGAATACGCTGCCGGAGCACCCCGTTAATCACTGGCGGTTGAAGGTGAAGGTAATCGTGCCGTCTTGCTTGCGCTTTGAACTGCTGTAATCGAATCGCCATTTTTTGGCGTAATAAACAGACTCGTCCCGTAAACAGGTGTTCGACGAGGAGCTTCCTTCTTGTATGCGAGCATCCACTACTTTGCCCAACTCGTCTATCGTTACTAAAACCACCACAACACCATTCGTCTTACATCGGTAGGTGGGTATTGGGTTTTCTATTGGATCACGCCCTTTCATATTGAATGACGCCGTTACCGGTCCGCTGTAACTTTTGTTTTGCTGTTCCTTAAACCAATCGTTCTCTCCCTTTTTATAGGTGCTTTTTTCCTGCTGACT
>JAIYBR010000049.1 GCA_027488435.1 Flavobacteriales bacterium | reverse complement strand
TTCCGCACCGACCGACCATTGATTCGATTGTTGCGTGATTCAGCTCCAGCACCCATCGAGGCAAACGTTTGCTGCAGCGTGGAGAACTGAGCAGCAGTAACAGAAGATAACTGGCTTGCAGTTATGGAAGCACCTGCAGCGCTGCCGGCTGCTCCGCCCGTGGTTCCAACCATATTGGCCATGTTCTGCTGTATCGAATAGAGCGTGCTGTCTTTCGAAATCAATTGACATGCATAGACCTTATTATTGACTAGCTGCGGAATTTCGAATGTTACGTTTCCACCGCTGTAGTTCAACGCCGTATTGATTTCAGGGCCGCCATCAACCGGAATAAATCGTACAGAGAATTTACGAATGGTGGTTGGAGTTGGGTTAGTCGCAAAGAGCGGATCCATGGCCGACTTAATCTTCACTATGCCGTCATTGCATTCTCCCTGCAAGAAGTAACGTTGGGTATTAAACGGATAGGAGAATAGTACGGCATTGTCCGGAATACGATCGGGGTATGCACCTGTTTTAAAGGTGTTCGATTGTTCCGCCACAATGGGTGATCCATCGTTTTTAAGCGCAGGGCCCCATGTATTGGTTGCGAAGTTGAACTCCTCCCCTCTCAATTTGATGGATACCGTATAGTTTGTAAATGGATCTAAGAACGCAGCAGGAACCAGGCTCGACTTAAACTTATCGGGCGAAGTGGTGCGACGAGTCTGAACCAACACGGTTCCTTTCTTCAAATCGAAACGTTCAACCACAAAACGGAAGCGGCGCAAACGCTCTGAACCGTTGCTCAGCATTTCATTTAAATCGAACGGAGTATCAACTTCTGCATTGAAGGATGCTTCCGGATTGGTTCCGCAGTCTACGTTTTGCTCTCCGTTGTATGGAACCAAATCTTCCAGGATTTCGATACCAGCAAGTGGACTTTGAGCGGCAGGTCTGCATTCATCACCCAACTTGAATTCAAATTGGCAATTACCGCGCACCATACCATTCAAGATGTTATATTGACCTCCGCACGTACCTTGAACCCAGCTTGGATTGGGCAATCCGGCTTGAAGCAGCGCCGCCATGTTGGCATTAATGATACTGAAACGACCGCTAACCACCCACAGATCCACAAAAAGTCCAATGTCCATTCCGATGTAGGCATATGCTTTACCATCGGCATACCAGCCATCCACACCGATTGTTGATCCTGGGGGCGAACCTTCGCAAAAGACATCTGGACCATGGTTTAGAAGTGCAATGTCAAAGCCCATTTGCAAATCCAAACTGGCATAAATCGGCATAACCTCAAAGCTCGGATTAAAGCGTGTTCGTGTTCCGAATGCAAAGCCATCACCGTCGGCCAACCCCGGATGTCGCTCAATCACAGAGGGAGTAATGACGCTGGTAACCTCAGCGGGCGGCTCAAGAGCTGCCGGAAGATTCATACCCACCATGAGGTACGATTCTGTTCTAAAAACACCTGCGACATCGAGTCCCATGGGAGTAGTGGGCGTACCCGCGTGAATAAACCATGTTTCGGGGGAAGCATAAATGTGCACTTCCCCGGCCAAACCGCCTTCGTTAACACCTTTGAGTACACCGCCCGCCACATTTACCGTAACGGCAAAACGAGCATCGAAAATATCGTTTGTGAAATCATAGGCTATTCGCACTTCACCGTGGATTTGAGGATTGCTGCGGTCGTTAACTTCGCACATGAAGTAACCATTACCCTCGAGGTACATCTGTGTGACACCTCCATTCGCATTGAATTCAGCTCCGAAAGTAACATCAGCATTGTATGCCTGACCGTTGCCATTGCTACCGAATATAATAGTCGCTTCAAAACCAAAACCGATAGTCTGATCGGGAACAAACGTTACGCCCGACAACGTAAGTCCGGGCGGTGCAGCTTCCACGTCTTCCTCCGATTCGGATGTTTCAGATGCTTCCACATTCAGATCGGCGGCCGATGGCAAAGGTGTGGTGCGTCTCATGTGATACCAAGCCCCACCACCAAAGCCGAATAAGTCAAGCCCCGACATGAGGGTTATACCCGGAGTAAACACCGCCTGAGCATCGACCATCCAATAACGGAATCCCGACTTCTCGCCAAATTGCGCCACCACCTGAACGGCTATCGTTGGTTTAAAGGTGGCTCGAATCATTCCTTTGAAACCATTGCCATAGGTCGCATCGCTATTATAAAAACGAAGCCCGCCGGCAAGTTCGACAACACCCACAGAGCCCGAAATGCCTATGCTATCAAGTTCTACTCTATCGAACTCCCATGCTTGTTGTGCTCCTCCTCCCATATTGAGTTTACCCAGAATTGCGAGCTTCGTAGCGGCTGAAAATGTATTGCTTTCTCCAGTCAGGTTGACCGTTAGCGTAAACTCAATACCCGCCTTCAAACCGCCTTCACCATCGCGCATGGTAAGTCCAATACCTTCAATGTTCACCGGAAACCCGCTGAGGCCTCGGTTGCTTTCTTCCCCACTTTCGCTCTCATCTTCAACTGCACTCGATCCTCCCATAAACTTCTGCGGGCTTGCAAAACCCATATGCAGGCAATCGGCGCAATCGATGTAAGGAGCGCGAGTCTGGAAGCCAAGCTCCTGAAACTCCATCAACTGGAAATTGATATTGCCAACTCCGTCCAAGCTCGCATTGATATTCATTTTACCGCTAAGTTCTGCACGTGCAAACACTCCCGCAGAGTCGATTGTTGCTTGAATGTAGCATGTTGGATTAAGCGCCAATTCTGCTGCCCAGAGGTCGGCGTTGATTGTGTCTTTCGGAGTAACTCGAAGCTCATAACTGAAGTTCTTTGATACTCGGTTCTGGCGAATCATCGAAGTATAAACAAGCGACGAATCACTGACTGGAATCTGAATTTCCCCCACAAATCCACCTCTCGAGAATGAGTTCTGCACAACATCAACCATGAGTGTATCCATCGAGAAGCCCCATCCTGCAAGATTTCCATCGGTTACTTCAAACAAGTTCTCTAATCGGAAACTGGCTGAAAGGCCTGAGCGATCGATTAGCATGTCATTCACGGCAAACGTGAGTCGATTGCCCGGATCTGAATAGGTCTTAAACTCGGGTGGTATGCGAATGGATTGGCGCTTTAGATAGAAGCCCTTCCAGTATAAAGATGCATTCTCATCTGACAAATCGGCGCCGCTTGGATTATAAAGTGTGGTGTCAAACGAATACCCCTGCGGAAAACTGAATCCGGTCGGATTCTCAGTGTCGGCGAAGTCGAGCCACGCCTCCTCTACTTCGAAGCCCCAGCCGGGCACGCCTTTCACCTGGAATGGATGGTTGAAGTTAATGCGTGTAAGCCACTGACTGCGACGACGAACTTTTGCGGTGAACTGGGCTTCAATCTGGCTTGTCCCTTCCGTTCCGTTGTCTAAGTCTTCCACCAGCATATCGCGACCGAAAACCACGGCACCGTCGACTGCTAAAGAACGAAACCCACGACAGTCCCAACTCACAAATGTTCCGGAGTCAACAACAGCCGAATAGTCTTCATTGAATCGAGTTCGGTTAAAACGCAGCGAAATACTATCGCTAAAAGGAATGATATGGTCGAGTGGCAGGTACAACATTGCCTTGCCGTCTCCCCCGATTCCATTCGGATGAAAGCAAATATCCGTAGCGCCCAAGCTGAGCCAACCGTGAGCAGCAGGAATATCGACCGAAACCATGGCATTGAGCGTCGCGGTCATCGGAGTAAAATGAAGACCTACTACCCCGATTGTCACTCGCTGATCGTCGACACTTTGATCGAGACCAATCGGCAAGCCCATGGGTGTGTCGCCGGTAAATTGCGAAACAAGACGACCGGAACCATTCACAAATGAATTGAGATTGCGCGCTTGAGTTTCATCGAGCGCGGTGAGGTGACCTACAGCTTCTGCAATTCCGGCCGGAACAATACCTGAGTTGTCATACTCACCGAGCACATCACCCTCATAGACACGATTGCCCGCATTGATTTTAATTGAATTGAAACGCACCTTCATAGGAGCTCGCATAAATGGAATCAGAATGGTTCCCTTTCCGCTTGCGGTCGAGCTGCTCCAGTTGATTTCAGTGATCGTCATACTAAACATTCCAATGGCAACTGAATTACCAACGGCTGCAGTGGTTACAGGCACTCTTTCCGAATCATAAATAATGGGGCCATCACACGTATTAACACATTCTTCCGGTGTTGGTGGGCCCGGATCAACAGATACAGAATCGCGCACTACAAACTTCCAAATAGGTCCATCGTGGTAAGATGCTCCTGTTTCGAAATTAGGGTCCAGCATCCAGCGCACCCGCCAGTAATAATCACCGGTGTCTGCCGGTGTATAGTTAAACGTTTCATCGCGATACAATGAATCAAGCAAACACTGGTCGGTACAATTCGTTGCATTGTAGGAAAGCCCTTGCCCAATTCGCTTCGATTTGCTGGCGATTACCTCCGCAAAATCGCGCGTGCGACTTACTTCCAGCAACCAGCGTTCATCGATTCCACTGTTGAAGAAGTTCACGATGTGGTTCGCCCCGCTGGTCTGCATCAAGGAGAAAGGAGGAGTCAATCGTGAAGGAGGCGCAGAAGTGGTAAAGCGCAAGGTCACTTCTACATCTTTCTCTAGTGAATCATTATTCACCGGTGAAACAGGGCGCGGACGTCCCATGCCACTTACAAAGGAACCCGCCAACGATCCTGATAAGTATGTGTCGTCAGAACGTTCAAGCTGAATGTCGGCATCCCAATCAAACGTTTCCCCTGAATTAAAGGGAACAAGACCGTCTGCACTTAACGGCTTATAAAGATTTAAATGCTGACTTTGCTCTTGAGTAATGCCAGACAGGAAGGTATTTTGTGTTTGCTGAGGACCTTGAGGCCAATTGTTATCGGGAGTATATGTATCGACTTCACTTCCGTTTCTGCGCAATGTAAACTGATGTTCGTAATGGATGTAATCATTCGAATATGGATCAAAACGATGCATGATGGGCATTTTCTGCCAGGGCAACGTATCGCCGTCCAATGGAAAGACAAGCGTAAACGGATTGCCATTGCTTCCCGGTTCCAGATAATTGAACGTGCATGGCTCGGAGTATCCTTCATTCTGAAACTGTGTGCCACCCAGCGCATCGAAGACTTGTACACGCCAGGCGTAGGTGCGCGAAGAGAGAAGGTTTGGCTGAACAATACCATAGTTTAAACTTGTGCTGGGTGTTTCTACTGTATAAACCGGATCGGTCGCATTTTCCAGTGCCGATAATGCATCGATGCCATCTGGCAACTGAACGATGGTAAAACGGTAACGCGCCTGCGCTGCAGCCGGAATACCGAGAGGAGTTTGCCAGTTGAACAGAATGTTTTGAGGAGCGGTGCGGGAAATACTTTCACCGCATTCAGGTAAATTCAACGCAGGTGGCGGAGGGTAAGCGATTGTAAATTGATTCGAACATCGATCTTCTGATACCGGCTGTAAATTGTTGTAATCGTAGGCGCGAAGGCATACTTCATAACTCCCTTCCGGTAGCAGTCCGGAGATAAGATCTTGGGGGGTTATCCCTTCGTAATCTACCGAGCTATTCTCTGTAAATGGACGTAAATCAATGCCATTCAACAAGGTGGTTGATGGTCCTGCAGGAATAGTTAGAGCTGACCCCGGCCATCGGTTTTCACCCGATGTTTCAACGAAAATACTGTTATCGGTTGTGGCTATTTTTCCGGCGAGATAGATGTTTTGCTCCGTAGGAGAATTGTTGACTACGGTGACCGTAATCTGATTGAGGCTGGAGAAGTAATCGGTATAATCGGCCGAATATGGTGGACTCACATTGATCGTCAGACTCAACTGATAGGTTTGCGCTGCAGGCTTTAAGCCTGAGAGGCACATTAGCAGTAGTAAAATGAGCGAATGTCTTCTCATGGTTAATTAGGATTTACGTTGAAAATTGAGCGTATAGCCGAGCAGGAAGCGAATTTCAGTGAATGAACCGCCTGAAGGACTTACAATGGTTGTGCTGTTGTGAAGTGCGTTTATCGTTACGCTAAATTGATGGGCATTTTTGACCTGATAAGCCAGCGTTGCAAAGCTATTGAGCGTTGAACCGGATGATACTTCGCTTAAATATCCTTTGTTCCAAGACACGTGAATATTCGTTCGAAGCTTGTCTTTGAGAAATGGTTTGGACGCCCCTATCGTTGGGCCAACGAGAATATAAGAACCACCGAAATAGGCATTACGACTGAGATTAACGCCGCCCATCAAGCCGAAGTTGTCGGACAGTCGCACCCGATTCACATTTAAGTTCATGAACCAAACCTGGTTTTCACTGCTCGAATACGTATCAAAGCGATTCAAATCCTGAAGCTCCTGGTAGCTTACATTCATGGATGCGCTAAGGGTTCGGAGCTTATTTGTCAAAACGTAATTCTGCGAAACGCTGAAGGTCAAATTATTTTGAGCCACTCGAAACGTATCATTCAATACACTCAGACCGGCCTGCTGTGTTGTTCCGAAATTGGAGAAGTTAACATTGAAGTTGTACTCCTTTGTGGCCTGCACGGAAACATTGGCTGAACTGATGGTCCTTACCGATGTGAAGGCCTTTCGTCCGGAGATGTTGTCTTGTTGGCGACCAATACTGGCGCTGAGTTTAATTTTGTTTTTCTTCAACCGAACCGATGGCTCAATGCTGAATGAGCGCAAATCGGATTGCTGATAAAAAGCCGCGAGCGCTCTGTAATCAGCATCAACCTGCTTAGCCTGAATCTTCAATCCGAAATTTTTGTTGTTAAAGTTGAGCGAGGCATTTCCGGCTTTAAGAAGCTGAGCTCCTTGTCTTATTTGAAAAAAGTCGGGAACTGGATTGTACTTCTGGACGGAGTCGATGACAGCCAGATTCAAATCGCGGTTGACGAGGCTAGCCCCACCTTCGAAACTGAAAGATATACGTTTGGTAATGGCAAGCCGTGTGCTGACACCAAATGCAATATTGTCCTGCGGCTTTAACGACGATGAGTCGAGTATAGCAATCGACTTTACCTCGTCATACACTTTTACCAAGGAAAGGTCGAAATAGGAACGCCGATTACCTACACCAATCTTGGCTCCATACCCCATTCTTCGGAAAGCGGCGGACGGTGAATCGGTAACGGTTGCATTCGTATCTTGTGCAATTGGCTTAGCGAATCGTCCATAAAATGCTGCGAAGCGAAAACCCTTCGGATTCAATTCCACACCGCCACCGAGAAACTGGATACCCGACATCACATAGGGGTTCATGCGAATACTTCGATACCCTGCATGCAAGGTTACCCATTTGTAATAGGGACTCACTCCATACCGATTGAAAGGTTGGCTGAATGACCGGTTGCGGCTGCCATAATTGAACGTGAATGGAATCTGCCAACCATAAATATTGACTGAAGGTGAACCTGTAACCTGCCACCAAAAGGGTTCATTCCGCGGTTCTCCGTCACCGAAATACATATAAGGGCCCGCCTGTGCGCTGAGCGATCCGCTGAGGCGAACAGGATTCCCCTTGCCTACCTGAGACAAATCTTGTGACCACAAGCGCGGCACACTTACTCCCAGTATAAAGGGCAACATTAGTAGAACTGTGATTGTGTTTCTATTCAAGGTTAATCGTGGTTTGGATATTCCTTTACCTGCTAACTACACCGATTGCCGGAGCATGTTAGAATTCGAAAGCAATATTCAATCAATGTTGAAACAAGTAAGGCTATGCCTTATAATCGGTTTGGTGGGTTTAATAAGTGGTATAAATGAAATGGTAAATGGCATACCATTCCTTCTATGCTCATTTGTGACCTAAGTAACTTAGAAACTCATCCTTTTTGCGTCGTGAAACCGTAAGGGTTTTACCATCACTCATCTCCACATATCCTCCGTCGGTTCGAACAAATCGCTTCAAATGTTCAACGCTTATCAGCGATGAATTATGAATGCGATAAAACCCTTTATCTCCGAGCAGTTTTTCATACTCACCTATCGACTTTGAGCACACCAATTCGTGTCCGTTCTTTAAATAGAAAACGGTATACGGACCTGTAGAAAGGCAGTACAACACCTCTGTAGTGTCAATAAAATGAATACCCTTTTCAGTGGATATACTGATTTTATTGATTTGTTTCTGACTCTTAATGTACTCCAGCAGGGCGTCCATAGCCTGATTATCTGGTTTTGCCAACGATTTCAACTTGGCAACAGCAGCCTTCAACTCATCAATATCTACCGGCTTCAACAAATAGTCGAGTGCAGAAACGCGAAATGCCTTGAGCGCAAACTCGTTGTATGCCGTTATGAAAATGACCTGAATATTGAGTGATGCAAGCTTTTCCACAAGCTCAAAGCCATTGAGCAGTGGCATTTCAACATCCACAAAAAGCACATCGGGCAAGAGTGAAGGAATTTTCTCCAATGCCTCCTTTGACGATGAAAATGTATGGATAATCTCAATCTCCGGGCAATGCTTTTTCAGCGCGTATTCCAGCACTTCAATGCCACTCAATTCGTCGTCGACAATTACTGCTTTTAAGTTGGTTTGCATCATGGGTTTGATTGCATAGTTTGATTGATCAATGCTAACTTGAGGGATACACGAGTGCCACAAGGATGTCCATCTGCCGATGTAAGATCTGTAAATGACACAGCCTCACCGATTACCGTCTCGCCATTGAAATTCGCGATACGGCGGGAGGTTACATCGAGGCCGTGCGACTTGGTCTTGAGCGAAGTTTTACTGCGTAAGCTAATTGCTGCACTTCTGCCCACTCCATTATCTTCAATGATTATTTCGAGATGTCCGCCACGCTGAAAAAGATCAATTTGAAGTTCCCCTGGTTCGGCCTTGTGCAAAAGACCATGCCAGATAGCGTTCTCCACAAATGGCTGAATAACCATAGGAGGCACTAGCAATCGGCTTGCATCGACACTGGAGTCTATATTGATCTTCCAAGTGAATTTGTTTTCGAAACGCTTATTCTCAATTTCAATGTACAGACTCAAAGCCATCAACTCCTTTTCGAGAAGCACGCTGCTCTCCATCGAATTATCAAGGATGAGACGAATGAGACGCGCAAACTTGGTTACAAAGACAGAAGCTTCATCCGTTTTGTTTTTGATTATATAGCTGTTAATCGAGTTCAGACTATTGAAAATAAAATGCGGATTCATTTGGCTGCGCAGCGCCTTGTTCTCGAGCTCGCTTAGTTGTTGTCGAAATGTACTTTGCTGTTGTGCCTTTCGGCGAATTTCACTGATCCGTTTCTTGTATATCCAAAACAGCAATGACACCAGCAAAAAGGCCAGCGGCAGCAAGAAAGCAGTACGTTTCCAAAACGGCGGCTGCACGATTAAGTGCAAAACTCGCTCTTCTGTGCACCATTCACCGGCTCCATTCTTTGCACGAATGTGTAGCTTATAAACACCATCGCTTAATTGCGCAAAAGAAGTCTGCCCTTCTTTACCTTGAAGCACCCAGTCGTGATCAATACCATCGACTTTTGTATAATAATAGTAATCTACTTCCGAACCCATATCCGGAACGGTAAACCGAATGCGCACGTCATCTTCCGTATAACTCAACTGAAGTGTATCGAGTGAATTATAATTACCGAATTTGGAATACGGTTTTGAAAGCACCTCGATGGAAGTAATGTAGATTTTCCCTTGATCCTGGTTGGCAAGTAACGCCTTTGGGTTGAACTTCCAGGCATAGTCCTTTCCGCCAATGTAGATATTACCATCGCGATGGTATTCAATCACATTAGCCTGCGCAATCTCAAGGCCCTGCCTCTTATTGAAATTATTGATATGTAGATTGCTTGTGTTCAAAACCGATACTCCTTTGTCGGAAAGCGCCCAAAGATTACCCGCACCATCAAGCGTCATCGAATGAATGCGTGCACTCAGCAAACCATCTGCTGCTGTAATATATCGGATGCTGTCGGTCGAGGGATTGAGGCAAGCCAGCCCAATGCTGAACATATTAATCCATATGCGTCTTTCCCCATCTTGCAGCACCGATTCGGCATTGCCTTTTAAAAGATTGGAAGCCGGGTCATCGGTATTGAACTTTCTACATGTTTCCTTTTCTGGAAGGAAAAGAAATAACCGACGCGTATCAGTCACACACCATATGCCATCTTCCCGATCAATAAATGTTTGTATGAAATTAAAGGAACTCACTCCCGACGCCTTTCGGAATGTCTCGGAAAAGTCAATTACACTTCCCAACTTTTCATTCCACGCATATAGGCCGTTAGGTGTAGCCATCCACAATACTCCTGAAGAATCATAATCTATCGACCAAACGTACCTGCCTGTAAGACCTTCGAATGGAAGCTGCACGCGGGTGAGCATTGTGGGAGTTTTCGAATTAAATAAAAGCAACCCCTGAGAGGAAGCTATATAATAATGCTCGCTGTTTACTTTGGATTGCAGAACGCCGTTAATCACAAGTATTCCGGAGTAACCCTGCAATGGCACAAGCTCTTTGAGTTTACCTGTTTTATTCGAGAAGGAATACAATCCGTTTCGATAATACGCTCCGCCATACAACAGACTGTCGTTATCGGGCTGAATAAAGGCGGAAAGCACATTCACTCCTTTCTCGAAATCGAATTTCAACCCAGAGCCGTCGTACTCGAATATATCGCGCGAACGCTCTGTCATGCGCGAGAATCCGGTATTGGTTCCCATGAAAATGTATTTGCCCGAATTGTAAAGACATATACCCGTTTCCACTCCTAGTGTGCGCGTCCAGCGCTCATTTTCCAGCTCCAGGTATTCAATCGCTCCTGTCGAATAATTCAGTATTCCAAAACCGTGGTAGTACGAAGTAAAGAGAATTCTATTTTCGTCAAGAAGTATGAAATCATTGATTTTATTGGCATATCCGGGTGTCTCTCGTTTTTCGTGATCAATTAAATGCTGCCTCCAGGATTGATCGCGCGGATTGTATTCATAGATACCATTCACCCAAGAGCCAACGAGCACATTTCCCAGATGATTGATATGTAGTTTCAAGAACAGATTCTTCTCAAACGGCTTCGAACCATTGGATTCGCGCTGTTCTATGCGTGTATAATCGCCAGAGGAAGGATTAAAGCAAACCAATCCCACGCGAGTAGAAATCCACAGGTTGCACGTCGCGTCGGCTTCCACGTCCATCACTTCATTGAAGTTGTAAAGCTGTTGGTTTGCATCAAACGACGTGAGTGTAAAGCTTTCGTCAACGGGATTATACTTGGCCAATCCCTTACCGAAGAAGCCGACCCACATGGTTCCATTGGCATCAGCGCACACCGCCGTCGGATTATTACTCGGTATACCGCATGGCTTGTCGGGATTATAGATAAAGCGCTTAAACCGATTGGTTGCAGGATTGAATACGCTTAACCCGTTATCATGGGTCGATATCCAAATGAGTCCATTGCTGTCCTCGAATAGATGAACAACCTGGTTACTGCTTAGACTGGTGCTGTCGGAAGGGTTGCAAATGAAATTGGTAAAACGAAATCCATCAAAACGCGATAATCCGGAGTTGGTGCCTATCCAAAGAAAGCCGTTGCGATCCTGCAGAAAACAACGAACAGTATTGTCGATGAGTCCTTCTTCGGGTGAAAAGTGAAAAAAACGATAGCGACTTTGCTGAGCAAGCAAATAGCTGCTCGATAAGAACAGACTAAAGAACAGGCATATGAAAAACCTAAAGCGCATTCAATTGATTTAACTGAACGAAAGTAGAAGAATCGTGCTGTTTCCTAGAACCGAGTTAATAATCGGTCGGATTGAGAGAGAAATCGGTTGGAAGTGTAAAACGAATCAGTTTTCGCCCAGTAATTTGGCCGCTGCCTGAAAGGGCGATAATTTGCCTTCTGCAACGAGAAGCTCTATGTCCTTGAGCTGCGATGCTACATGAGCGTTGTTGTAAAATTGCTCAACAATGCGAGCGCGCAACTCTTCATGCAGCCAATCTAAATTCTGCTTTTTTCTTCGTTGGTTGATTAGCCCGCGATCCTGCATCCAGGCTGTATAATGAGCAAGCAACTGAACCATCTCATCAATCCCTTTTCGTTCAATAGCTGAAGTTGTCAGCACCGGTGGAAACCATCCGTCCTCACGAGCCGGGAATAAGTGCAAAGCCGAGGCGTATTCCGATTTAGCGCGCGTTGCATTGGACGTGTTATCTCCATCGGCCTTGGTGATAATCATGGCGTCGCACATTTCCATGATACCACGCTTAATTCCTTGCAGCTGATCGCCAGCGCCCGCCAGCATCAATAAAACAAAGAAATCGGTCATTGCGTGTACAGCGGTTTCGCTTTGTCCAACGCCCACAGTCTCGACCAAAATTGTATCGTAACCCGCGGCTTCACAGAGCAAGATGGTCTCGCGTGTTTTGCGCGCCACACCACCGAGTGTTTCACTTGAGGGCGATGGACGAATGAACGCGCGATTATCTGCTGCCATGCGCTCCATTCGAGTCTTATCTCCCAAAATGCTCCCTTTGCTGATGGGGCTGCTTGGGTCAACCGCCAGCACGGCCACTTTTTTTCCCGACTCAAGCAACGCCATCCCGAACGCATCGATAAAGGTGCTTTTGCCAACACCCGGCACCCCTGTAATGCCCATGCGCACAGATCTTCCGGAAGCAGGAAGACACAACCGCACAATCTCGGAAGCCACCTCCTCCGGTCCACTTTCAATGCAGGTAATCGCTTGAGCCAGTGCGGCTCGATCGCCTTGCATGAGAGCAGCAGCTAGCGAATTCGCATCACGCGTTTGCGATTGCAATCGAATGAGAGCAATGGCCTTTTCAGCACTGTCTTTTTTAGCGGAAGCGGACATTTTGCGAAGATAAGGAGTAAGTGAAAAGGACTAATTACAAAGTACGATGTACAAAACACAAAGTACCATGAATGAAGGTGATTTCGAATAGGTGCATTGCTCGTAAGCAGAGGGCATCTATTTCACTATTTCATTATTTCACTAACTCACCATTTTACTGCAGGGAGTCCTTTCTCCGCCAAAAAAGCATTCGCCTGCGAGAAGTGCCTGCAACCGAAAAATCCTTGATATGCCGATAGCGGTGATGGATGAGGTGCTTTCAATACAAGATGTTTTGTGGTGTCAATAAGCACTTCCTTTCGTTGCGCATAATTGCCCCAAAGCATGAACACCACGTGTGGTTGGTTCCGACTGATTGTGAGAATGACTTCATCCGTAAAAGATTCCCAACCCAGATTTGCATGAGAGCCAGGTTTTTTCTCCTCAACTGTCAGAACAGAGTTTAACAGAAACACACCCTGCTCCGCCCAGCGCGTAAGATCGACCCACGGCATGCCACCCACATCGTCCCAAACTTCCTTCAAAATATTTCGCAAGGAAGGAGGTGCCTTTTGTCCGGCATGAACGGAAAACGCCAAACCGTTTGCCTGACCTGGGCCATGATAAGGATCTTGACCGAGTATTACCACGCGCACATGATCTAGC
>JAIYBR010000035.1 GCA_027488435.1 Flavobacteriales bacterium | reverse complement strand
GTGCAATTTAATCTTAGGTAATCAAGCCAGCCAATCACTTCTGCGGTGTTACTGTATTTGTTGAATAGAAGGTTGACCGTAGAGTTTGAGCTTGAAGGAGTGAAAGGAATCGAGACATATTGCGCACTTCCAAAGGCAGAAATTACTCCGTTACCTGTTGTGGTGGCTGGTGTTTGTTCAGAAATACCACCCACCGATACTGTCCAGTTACTAGCCCCTCCTATGGAGCGCACCACAACGACAGCCTCCAGCATAGCTGGGACGTCGGTGCGAATATTAGGTACATTAAATGTGAATGATCCAGTCGAATTTACATCGAACTGCTCTCCGTAAAACTCACGTCCTGATCGGGCGACATTATAGAGGTCGGACTCGATGTATTGGAAATCTTGAAATGCACGGATAGTATGGGTAGCGGGCTCGTCTAATGGAGTGGTGGTCTGTATTCGCAGTGGCTCAGTATCATCGGTGCGTATGAAGTAGTAGGCCGAATCTGAGTAATAATGTTTCTCATGTGTCCAGTGCGTTACATTCTCATTCTCATTGTAATCTTTTGTCCAGGTGTCAGGTCCCTTCCCGAAAAAAAGAATGTAGTCGTTATCTTGAAATACATTGTCTTCCTCCCCCTGAAAGAGTATAGCACATTTCTGGAGATCATCATAGCGTGGAACAGAGTTGTTAGCAGGAAGGAGTTGTCCTCCGTTTCCGTAAACGTTTATGGATTGTGGGCTAAGATTATTGATTTCAAGACCCAGCTGACGAAATGTATTTTTATCAATCTTGTAAATACCATCACGCGCAATTGCGATCTTATACCAATTTCCTTCGCTAAGTCGGGATTGTGAAGCGAATTCAATTGACTTGAGATTTGGTTTTGCGCTGCGTTCCCACTCGATGGTTATTACGCATTCTAGGAGTTTTTCTAATAATAGACCGGATTTCCTGAGAGGCAGCACCTGCAATAAGATATAAGGTTCACCGCGAGCATCCGTGATACTAACTGTATGCTGCCAATCATTTTTGATGAATCGAAGACTGCTAGCATCGATTGTTTTCCTTACAGATGCAGTCGATATGGATTGAATAGTTGTGGAAGTGATACGCCCGAAACTTTTTAACGGCTGCCTGTGCACAATTGACGGTAAGTTACCGAAACCTTCGGCAGGCAGCGATTCCTCGAACATTAGCTCCTCTTCATCTAAGGCGATTGCACCGATTTCATCGTTCCATAGTAACTTTTTAGTCAAAACGATGGTTTCTCGTTCTTGAGAAAATGAGCTTAGGCTGATGTTTAAAAAAATGATTATCAGTGCTTTAAAACGTGCTGTCATACATCGGATTTCGTTTGGCGCAACGGCTTAAACCAATTGGTAGTCTTATTATTGTAACAGCTGCGCAATTTTTTTCCTCGCAAAGTTGTTGTATTATTGCTAATTCTTTTCAACTACCTCAAAAAAGAAGTTGTTTAATATGAACAAAAGCATTCGTTTCATAATCCTTCTGATGTCGGTTCTTGTTTTGGCTGAGGATGCTAAAGCTCAGGATCCTGAGTTCACTCAGTTTTATGCAAATCCATTGTATTTAAATCCGGCGTTTGCAGGAACGAATCGATGCCCTCGTTTGGTCATGAACTACCGAAATCAGTGGCCATCGCTTACTGGTAATTTTGTTACCACCAGTGCCTCATACGATCAGCATGTTCCGACAATTCAAGGTGGTTTGGGGTTGTTAGTGTTGAATGACCGCGCCGCTCAGGGAACTTTGAACACCACTTCAGTAAGTGGAATGTACTCCTACCAGCAAGCAGTTTCACGAAAGTTTTCGCTGAAGGCTGGATTCCAGGCTACTTATTTTCAGAAAACGCTTGATTGGAGTAAGCTTACATTCGGAGATATGATCGATCCAAGAAAAGGATTCATTTATCAGACAAACGACATTCAGCGAGGAGGTCAGGTTAGGGCGATCGATTTTTCTGCTGGGATTCTTGGATTCAGCGATAAATTTTACGGCGGTTTTGCGGTTCATCATTTAAATGAGCCCAATGAGTCGTTGATTCTTGGTACAAGCAGGCTCCCCATGAAGTACACGGTTCACGCCGGTGCTGTTATTCCAATCGAAAAGAAGAGTAAAGATAACGATGCACGTTTGTCACCCAATGTGTTGTACCGTCGTCAAGGCGAATTTCAGCAATTGAATCTTGGTATGTACGTGAGTAAGGGGCCTCTGGTAGGCGGATTGTGGTTTAGAGGGTTACTGTTCGGGCAGACTTATCGTGACGCATTTATAGCTACTATTGGTATCCAAACCGACATGGTTCGTTTTGGGTATAGCTATGACATTACTATTTCTGAACTAACACCTTCCACAGGTGGATCGCATGAAGTGTCGCTCGGGATTTTCTTCGAATGTCGACAGAAGAAAAAGAAGTTCCGCACAATAGCGTGTCCTTCATTTTAGTTCATGGCACTGATTAAACGTAAAAACGAATATTCACATAACTATCGAAATCATGAGAACCGTTTCTAAGATGTTTTTTGGATTAGGCGCCATTGCAGTAGCGTCTTTCCTCTCGTCGTGCGATAAGGAGCGATCGGGTGCTACCGGTTGGGCCTACAATGATGAGAAGAACGGAGGTTTTGAACGACAAGACTACGTAGACCAAGAGACAGGTCCAGGCTTGGTGCTTGTCGAGGGTGGAACATTTACCATGGGACGTGTTGAGGACGACCTCAATTTTGCATGGGACAATATCCCACGTCGTGTTACTGTATCATCGTTCTACATGGATGAAACTGAGGTAACCAATCAATTCTGGAATGACTACCTGCATTGGTTAAAGTTAGTGTACGCGGACACTTACCCTGAACTAATAAACAGGGCTCTCCCTGATACTAATATCTGGAGGGAAGTGACTGAATACAATGAACCTCAGGTCGATTATTACTTGCGTCACCCCGCATATCGCGACTATCCGGTTGTAGGTGTCAGCTGGTTGCAAGCAAGTGAGTATTGTGTTTGGAGAACAGACCGTGTTAATGAACTCATTTTGATTCGTGAAGGACTGATGAGTTATAATCCAACCGGCCAAGCCAATGAGGAGCACTTCACTACAGACTCTTACCTGTCAGGACAATACACAGGTGATGCTGCTTCGGGTGGTTTGAAAGACTATAATCCAAAGGGAACAGGAAACCGACTTGTCACTATGTCAGATGGAATCATTCTTCCTCGCTACCGCCTACCTACAGAAGCTGAGTGGGAGTATGCTGCATTGGGATTAATCGGAAACTCATTCCAAGAACTCATTACGGATCGCAGAACCTACCCTTGGAATGGCCACTATGTGAGGAATGATGATAACGGTGGTCGATTTTATGGTACTATTCGTGCGAATTTTGTGCGTGGTGCCGGTGACTATATGGGTGTTGCGGGTTATCTGAATGATAATGCAGACATCACAGCTCCTGTATATGCTTATCCTCCGAATGATTACGGATTGTATAATATGTCGGGTAATGTGTCTGAATGGGTAATGGACGTTTATCGTCCACTTTCTCCGGAGGATAAGAGTGAATTTCGTCCTTTCCGCGGTAATGTATTTAAGACACGCGTGCTTAATAGCGATGGTAGTTTCGCAGATAAGCAGGATAAGAATATTTATGACATCGACGGGGTAGCTTATTTCCTGAAGAATTATCAGGAGCAGGCAGGTGCCCGCCTAACTCAAAACTCACTCACTCTTCTTGATCAATGTAACCAGAAAATTACGGCTGCGCAAGAAAAGGTAAATGAACGAAAGGATGATGAAGCACAGGACGCCATGCAGGAGGCAATGGATTTGGTAACGGATTCAGAAGATCTTATCGCTGCTGATTTGCGCGATGGTATGGCAGATTACATCACAAGCGCGCCGGGCGAAGTTAAACGTCGCGATGTGAGCGTGGAAGAGAATATAGATCGTCGCAACTATCGCAAGGCCGATTACATCGATTACCGTGATGGTGATATGAATAGTAGTATTTACTATGATAATGCTGACTTTGAAAAGGATAAGAATCGCATGTATGAATGGGGAGCTTCTACTCTCATTAACGATCGTGCACGCGTTTACAAAGGCGGAAATTGGCGCGATCGTGCTTACTATACAATTCCAGGAACACGCAGGTTCTTAGATGAGCGTCGGTCTATGTCGACCCTCGGATTCCGCTGTGCTATGGATCGCTTGGGAAGTCCAACCGGCATTGCTTCACAGGAATAAGATAAACGTTGTTCAAACTTCGATACAGAAACCCCGATCGCATTGATCGGGGTTTTTATTTTTAGAGCATGATTCAACGCATTTTCGAACAGTTCTTAAGTGTGCGCAGTGTAACTACCGACACGCGCAAAATCAATAAGGGTGATATCTTCTTCGCTTTGAAGGGAGGTAATTTCAATGGCAATACGTTCGCGGCAAGGGCCCTCGAGATGGGTGCTTCGATGGTTGTAATTGATGAGCCACAGCAGTATCATGATGAGCGCATGGTGTTGGTGGAGGATGTGCTTACCGCGTTACAGCAAGTTGCCAAGATGTATCGTCAAAGCTTGAATATTCCTTTTCTGGCGATTACCGGCAGCAACGGAAAGACCACTACAAAGGAGTTGATTCGCGATGTGCTGGCGCAGCGTTACCGGGTGAGTGCCACGATTGGCAATTTGAACAACCATATTGGTGTTCCGCTCACGTTGTTGGCTATTCCTGCAGATTGTGAGTTGGCGATTATTGAAATGGGCGCGAACCATCAGGAGGAGATTCGCAGTTACTGTGAGTATGCGTTGCCAACTCATGCCCTCATCACAAATATGGGAAAGGCCCACTTGGAGGGCTTCGGCGGAGAAGAGGGTGTGGTGAAGGGCAAGAAGGAATTGTATGACCACGTGCATGTTTCGGGCGGTGTCATTTTCGTGAATACCGATTTGGAGAAGTTGAGAAGAGCTTCTGAAGGAATGAAAATTATTCCTTACCAAAGCAGCACGCTGGAGTGCGTTTCGGAAAGTCCAATGCTCGTCTATGCTCACATACACCATGGTGTGCGCAGTGTATACGAAACGCAATTGGCCGGCGCATACAACCTTTACAACATTGCATCGGCGATTGTGGTTGGTGAGCACTTTAGTGTATCGAACGAACAGATTCATGCCGCTATCTGTGCTTATGCGCCCGAGAACAATCGCTCTCAGGTGAAGCGAACGGAACGCAATACGCTCATCATGGATGCTTACAATGCGAATCCGACAAGTCTTGAATTTGCGCTGGAAGCATTGAGTAAGCAAACGGCCACGCAAAAGTTTTTTGTGATTGGAGATATGTTGGAATTAGGTGATATGGGACCTGCAGAGCATAGGCATATCATCGAAGTTGCCAAGCGATTGGGGTTGAAGGGTGTTTTAGTTGGGCCTATATTCAAGTCCGTTTGGAAGGACGGCGACTATGTCGTGTTTGACCATAATCTAGCTGCGAAGGCGTGGTTGGAAGAACAAGAGATGCGTGATCATGTGATTTTGATAAAGGGTTCGCGCGGAATTAAACTTGAAGAGGTAGTATGCGCCCTTTGACGCGGTAATTTTGCACTCGACTATGAGCAATAAGAATTTTATTGAAGAATTGAAGTGGCGCGGCATGTTGCACGATGTGATGCCCGGCACGGAAGACGAATTGCAGAAGGGTATGGTGCGAGGTTATATTGGCTTCGACCCAACAGCCGATTCACTTGGTGTGGGCAATCTCGTGCAGATTATGTCGCTGTTGCACTTTCAGCAATGCGGACACAAGCCGATGGCCTTGATTGGAGGCGCAACAGGCATGGTGGGTGATCCCAGTGGAAAGAGTGCCGAGCGCAACTTGCTTGATGAAGAGACTTTGCGTCACAATCAGGCGTGTCAGCAGAAGCAGATCGAGAAGTTTCTGAATTTCAATTGCGGTGAGAACTCTGCAGAAATGGTCAACAACTACGACTGGTTCAAGTCGTTTGGATTTTTAGAATTCATCCGCGATGTGGGCAAGCACATCAGTGTGAACTATATGATGGCGAAAGATTCGGTGAAGAACCGATTGGAAACGGGTATGTCGTTTACCGAGTTCAGTTACCAGTTGGTGCAGGGCTACGACTTTTATTTTCTGTGGAAGAATAAGGGTGTGATGCTGCAGATGGGCGGCAGTGATCAGTGGGGAAATATTGTGACGGGAACCGAGTTGATTCGTCGCAAAGACGGTGGTCAGGCATTTGCGTTGACTACACCTTTGATCAAGAAAGCCGACGGAACCAAATTCGGGAAGACCGAGAGCGGCAATATCTGGTTGGATCCGAAGCGGACATCGCCCTATAAATTTTATCAGTTTTGGTTGAATGCGAGTGATGCCGATGTGTCGACTTACATCCGTATTTTCACCTTGATGACGCGGGAAGAGATTGAAGCGCTGGAAGCCGAGCAAACGCAAGACCCCGGCAAGCGCCCCCTGCAAAAGGCATTGGCGAAAGACATTACGTGTCGGGTGCATTCTATAGCGGATTATGAGGCGGCAGTTGCGGCTTCAGAGATCTTGTTTGGCAAGAGCACCGATGAAGATT
>JAIYBR010000076.1 GCA_027488435.1 Flavobacteriales bacterium | reverse complement strand
ATCAGCTGCTGCTGCATCCTTGAAGGAAAATGCAGGAGCATCAATTGTAGTTGCGGGATCCAACGACCCCAACATTCAGAGTGTAGTTGCGGCAATTAACACAGCGCTTGGCAATACCGGGAAGACGATTCTTTCTAATCTAAATCTTTATCAGGGAAGCGATGATGAAATGGCGTCATTGGTTGATGAAATGAATGCAGGCGCGGTTGATGTGCTTATCGTTTATGGTGTGAACCCGGCTTACAGCTGGATGAATGCCGAAAACTTCTCCAGTGGTCTTCAAAAGGTGAAGGCATCTATTTGCTTCAACTTGTTTGCTGATGAAACGGCGAGCCGCTGCACCTATATGGCTCCCGACCATCATTATCTGGAAGCATGGAACGATTACAGCCTCATTAAAGGATTGGTTGATTTGGCTCAACCCACCATTAACCCCCTTTATACTACTCGTTACGCTCAAGAATCCTTCTTGCGTTGGACAGACAACAATACTTCATACTATGATTTCATTCGACTAACGCATAACAATGCATACACACCGGCTATGTTGAAGTCGGACAATGAATGGAACAAGGCGGTTCACAATGGCACGTTTGGGTTTGGCGCACTCATCGTTCCAATTATTGCCGAAGGAATTAAAGAGTTAAAAGGAGAGGTTGATAATACACCCGAAGCTCCTGCTATCGCACTCACTACTTCTGCAGCCTCTATAATTTCAATTGATGCTGCATTAAGTGCATTGTCGAGCATTAAATCGGGCGAATGGGAAGTATCCCTCTACCAAAAAGTAACAATGGGTGCCGGTAACCACGCAAACAATGCGATGTTGCAGGAAACACCTGATCCGATTACCAAAGTAACCTGGGACAACTATGTAACCATGGCTCCTGCCGACATGAAGGAAATGGGCCTTGAAACATACATTGGTCAGTGCGATTGTGCTTCATTGGTTACCGTAACTGTAAACGGAAAATCAATCACCCTTCCTGCGATGCCGGTTCCCGGTCAAAAGCGCAAGACTTTGGGTATTGCATTGGGATACGGCCGTGGAGCTGGAAACGAAGAAATTGGAAAGGCAGCTTACCAGACAGGTCGTGCCGGCGTGCACTTGATGGATGGTGATAAGCGCCAAACTATCGGAGCAAATGCGTACCCCATGGTCTCCTTGAATAATGGCCATGCATCTTACACAAGCAGCGATGTAACGATTGTTTCGGCACCAGGTACCTATTCGATAGCTACAACACAGATGCACGCTACCGTTATGGGTCGTGACTCTGTTATCAAGGAAACGGTAATAGCTACCTACCTTGCAGAGAAGGATGCTAAGCGCGGTGAGGCTTCTTACAATCTTGCAGTTACATTGCCTATTCACGAAGACGTGAACAAGGATGGTAATATCGACGTGAACGACCGTCAAGGAATTCGTGCAGTTGATTTGTGGCGCGATCACCCTGTTGAAGGTGTTGGTCACCGTTGGGGCATGACCATCGACTTGACGTCGTGTTTGGGTTGTGGTTCTTGCATCACTGCTTGCCACACCGAGAATAACGTTCCTGTAGTAGGTAAAGACGAGGTGTTGCGTCACCGTGATATGCACTGGATGCGCATCGACCGCTATTTCTCTTCAGAACACCAGTCTATTGATATTGCAGATACGCTTGCCAACACGAAGGAAGCGACCGGTAAAGGAACCATCGGTGCTTACCGCGAAATGGAAAGCCCTGAGGAAAATCCACGCACGGTGCATATGCCGATGATGTGCCAGCACTGTAACCACGCTCCCTGCGAAACGGTTTGTCCGGTTGCGGCTACCGTGCACAGCAACGAAGGCTTGAACAACATGGCTTACAACCGCTGTATCGGTACACGTTACTGCGCTAACAACTGTCCATATAAAGTGCGTCGCTTCAACTGGTTCAACTATGTAACGAACGATAAGTTCGCCATGGTGAATCCGTCACAGGATGAAACATTGCGTATGGTGTTGAATCCGGATGTAACCGTGCGCACACGGGGTGTAATGGAAAAGTGCAGCATGTGTCAGCAGCGTATTCAAGCCGGTAAGACCGAAGCGAAGCGCAACGGAACTACTGTCCTTGATGGAATGATTCAAACGGCTTGTGCAGAAGCTTGTCCGACGAACGCCATTGTATTTGGTGACCTGAATGATGCTTCTTCAAAGAATGCGTATCGCGCCAACAGCGTTCGTTCATACCACGCGCTCGAAGAGATTGGTATTCAGCCCAACATTTACTACATGACGAAAGTGCGTAACATCGAAGCAAACGAAGCTTAACCTTTAAGAAAACAACCGAGATGTTCAAAGAATCCAACATAAGAAAGCCGTTGATCCTGGGTCACAAGACCTACCATGATATCACCAACGATATCGTATCTCCTATCGAAGGACCGGCGCCCAAGCAGTGGAAGATTGCCATTACTATTGCGCTCATCGTAGCGTTGTATGGTGTGGGTGTTATCAGCTATCTGGTGGGCGTAGGTATTGGGTCATGGGGACTCAATAAAACTGTAGGATGGGCTTGGGATATCACCAACTTCGTATGGTGGGTAGGTATTGGTCACGCCGGTACACTCATTTCTGCGGTGTTGCTTTTGTTCCGTCAGCGCTGGCGCATGGCGATTAACCGCTCGGCTGAAGCGATGACCATTTTCGCGGTAATGATGGCAGCTGTATTCCCTGTGTTTCACATGGGACGTGTATGGATGGCCTACTGGACGTTGCCTTTGCCAAACCAATTTGGTTCCTTGTGGCCCAACTTCAACTCGGCGTTGATGTGGGACGTATTTGCGATTTCGACTTACTTCTCAGTGTCTTTGGTATTCTGGTACATCGGTCTTATTCCTGACTTTGCGACTATTCGCGACCGCGTGAGCAAGCCATGGATGAAGAAGTTTTACAGCATTTTGAGTTTCGGTTGGTCGGGTCGTGCAAAGCACTGGACACGTTTTGAAGAAATTTCGCTTGTATTGGCGGGTATTGCTACTCCGCTTGTATTCTCGGTTCACTCGATTGTATCGATGGACTTTGCTACATCGATTGTTCCAGGATGGCACACCACCATCTTCCCTCCTTACTTCGTATCGGGTGCGATTTTCTCGGGCTTTGCGATGGTGCAGACCTTGTTGCTCATCATGCGTAAAACCATGAAGCTCGAGGCTTACATTCACCTGAAGCACATCGAGTACATGAACATTGTAATCATTGTTACGGGTTCTATTGTGGGTGTTGCTTACCTCACCGAGTTGTTCATCTCTGACTACAGTGGAGTTCAGTATGAAAGCTACGCATTCATCAACCGTTTCTCCGGTCCTTTGGCTTGGTCATACTGGTGCATGATGACGTGCAACGTAATCTCCCCGCAGCTGTTCTGGTTTAAGAAACTCCGCACCAATCTGGTGTTCACTTTCGTGATGTCGATTATCGTAAACATCGGTATGTGGTTCGAACGTTTCGTGATTATCGTTACCTCGATTCACCGCGACTACTTGCCTGCTGCATGGGGTGAGTTTAAGGCGAGCTTCATCGATATTGGTATGTTCATCGGTACCATCGGTATTTTCTTCACGCTCTTCTTGTTGTTTGCTCGTTACTTCCCTGTGCTTGCACTTAACGAATTGAAGACCATTTTGAAGACATCGGGTGAGAGCTATAAAAACGACAACAAACACTAAGCAACAACGCTTTAAGCACTATGGCAAATAAAGTATTTCACGTGATGTACGACGACGACCAGAAATTGCTGGACGCTGCTCGTGCGCTCGTTGCACAAGGCATTCGAGTGAAAGAAGTATTTTCTCCATTTCCGGTTCACGGGTTGGATCCCATCATCGGAGTTAAGCGCACGCGCCTTGCTATTGCATCCTTCATGTATGCTTGCACAGGTACTGCACTTTCCATTTTGGGTACTTGGTATTTCATGGTGAGCGACTGGGATTGGAACATTGGCGGTAAGCCCAACTTCACCTGGATAGAGAACGCTCCTGCGTTTGTCCCAGTGATGTTCGAGTTCTCAGTGTTTTGCGGAGCCCACGGAATGGTGTTGACTTATTTATTGCGTAACGGCACATTGCCCGGCATGCCGGCAGACAACCCGGACCCACGCACTACAGACGACAAGTTTGTAATGGAAATCACAACAGAAGATAACCACGTATCGGCACAAGATCTTGAAGCGAAGATTCGTGCGACAGACGTTTTTGAACTTAGCATAAAGGACTATTGAGATGAAGCACACCACCACCTTTTTTGGCATTGCCTGCGTGGCTGTTTTTGCACTCTCTTCGTGCAAGCAAGACCCCAATTCGCCCGGTGTGGAATACATGCCCGACATGTATCGCTCACCAGCATTGGAGGCATATGTAGATTATGGTACCAATAAGACCATGGACTGGACACAGGACATGAAGGACGCAGCCGGATTGGTTGCCGTTCAGTCACGCGTGCCTGCTGCCAATACAATTCCGTACGTGAAGGCTGAAATGATGCCTTACGTAATGCCTTACGCTATGAATAATACCCCGGAGGATTATGAGCGTGCAGGTCTTGAGGTAAAGAGCCCAATGAAGGCAACTAAAAAGAACGTCCTTCGCGGAAAGGAAATATATACCTACATGTGTACACACTGTCACGGTGAAAATGGTGGCGGTAACGGAGCTATTTCTAAAAATGGTCACATTCAGGGTATCCCGGATTATGCAGGCAAACTAAAGGATCTTCCTGAGGGTAAGATTTTCCACTCAATCACTTACGGTAAGGGCTTGATGGGACAGCATGCTTCCCAGCTCACGCAACTAGAGCGTTGGCAAATTGTTGAGTACGTGAAACTTCTTCAGCAGGGAATCACTGAACCAGAGTTTGATGCAAACGATATGTTGGTTACGAAAGCCGCAGCGGCTTCTCCGGCTGACACTACCAAAACCACCAAATAACCAAGAAACTACTGCCCTACCTATATATTATGGCACAAGCAACTACACATTTTGAAATTCCGGCTTCGACCAAGAAATGGTCAACCATTTTCATGGTTCTCGGAGCAATTGCAGCAATTGCAGGTTGGTTTTTCGATAAAACAGATCATCATCAGTACTGGTGGGCTAATTTGCTCATCTGTGGATTTTTCTTTTTTGCGCTTTCAATTGGAGCGATGTTTTTCTACGCGGTGCAGTATGCCGCAGAAGTAGCTTGGACAGCTCAGCTAAAGCGCATTTTCGAGGCCATGTGGGCTTACGTGCCAATTGGCTTGGGAGTAGTGTTCGTTGTATTGCTTGCGGCTCAATTGCATGTCAACCACTTGTACCACTGGATGGACCCGGAAGTTATAGACCCTAACAGCCCTTCTTACGATAAGATAATCGCCAACAAGATGCCGTTCCTTTCGAGCTGGTTTTTCTGGTTGCGCTTTGTAATCTACGCTGTTGTATTTGTTGTATTTGCACGCTTGTTTCGTAAATGGTCGTTGCAAGAAGATGCAGCCCCTAGTTTAGATCTACACTTGAAGCAGTATAAGCGCAGCGCTTTATTCCTTGTGTTCTTTGCTGTTTTCTCAAGCACGATTGCATGGGATTGGTTGATGAGCATCGATGTACACTGGTTCTCTACCATGTATGGCTGGTACATCTTCTCGGGTATGTGGGTAACTACTATGATTTTCGCAACACTCTTGTTGATTTGGTTAAAGAGCAAAGGTTATATGCCGAATGTAAACAGCTCGCACATCCATGATATGGGTAAGTGGGTATTCGCAGTGAGTATGTTGTGGAGCTATTTGTGGTTCTGTCAGTATATGTTGATTTGGTATTCGAATATCCCTGAGGAAGTGACCTATTTCAAAGAGCGTTACGATCATTATATGATCGGAATGTGGGCGATCTTCTTCTGCAATTTCGCGATCCCTTTCTACACACTTACCTCGCGCGATGCGAAGCGCAACCCGAAGTATTTGACCCGTGTGGGAATTATCATTTTCATCACGCACTTCCTCGATTTGTACATGGCAGTTATACCGGGTACAATTCACGGACACTTGGAATGGGGATTGGGTGAGCATGGGCACCACATCACCTTCGCATGGTGGTTTGAAATTGGAATGTTTATCGGTTTCCTTGGTTTATTTGTCAGCGTTGTGATGAAGGCCCTGAGCAAAGCTCCATTGGTGCCCGTCAATCACCCGTACTTGAACGAAAGTGAGAACCATTCGATATAAGAAATTGTTGTTTTAGAGAACAGGAGTAAAACGAAGAGAAATGAAACTACTGATCATTCTGGTAATTGTTTTAGCGATTATCGCCGTCGTACAATTAACCAAAGTCTATGAATTTACGCGCGCGCTGCGCAAGTCGAAAGAGGAAGATATTTCACCGGCAGACAATAAGCTCAACGCGAATCTGATGATCGTGTGGATGCTGGTGTTCTTTATCGGAACCCTCTACCTCTACGGTCGTTATGGCGATTATTTGCCTGAGCCTGCTTCCGAGCATGGAAAAGATGTGGATTGGTTGATGAGCGTGAACATCTGGATGATTACCGTGATGTTCTTTATCATGAACGCTATGCTTTTTGTAGTTGCATGGAAGTATCAATACAAGAAAGATCGCAAGGCGCGCTTCTTTGCGCACGACAACCGCTTGGAAATGATATGGACGCTCATTCCGGGTGTTGCTATGGCTTTCATCATCGTCTTTGGTTTGATTACGTGGAACAAGATTACTGGCCCCGCCTCGAAAGACGCTATGCAAGTAGAGTTGTATTCGAAGCAATTTGGATGGATTGCTCGTTACCCCGGTGCAGATGGCGAGTTTGGTGCTGCTAATTACAACTTGATCAGCTCGAAAAACGAAATGGGTCTGGTTTCGAAAGAGTTGATTGCTGCGAAAATGGAAGAGCTCGATGCAGATATCGAGGGACTAAAGAAACAACTTGAGGAGAACGAAAAACTTCCCGTTATGCCAGAGAGCTACGTGGAAACATTGCAAGACAAAATCTACCGTTTGGAGCGTCATAAGCAGCGTATTCTCGACCTTGGCGAATTCAAAGAACCCAGCGGAAAGAGTAGCTGGGAAACCGGTGCAGACGATAACATCGTAAAAGGTGAAATGCACATTCCGGTAGGTAAAGAAGTGGAGTTTGTATTCCGTTCACAAGACGTAATTCACTCGGCTTACATGCCTCACTTCCGCGCTCAGATGAACACAGTTCCAGGAGTTCCAACCCGTTTCAAGATGACACCAACCATTACCACCAAAGAGATGCGCGGTAAGCTTGGCGATAATGAATTCGATTACATATTGCTTTGCAACAAAGTGTGTGGAAATGCACACTTCAACATGCAGATGAAAATTGTTGTTGAATCGGAGGAAGAATATCTTGCGTGGATGGAAAAGCAAAAAACCTTTGCAGGTGAGCCTGCAACGGAAGCCGCTCCGACTGAAGGAACTGAGGCTCCTGCCGATACCACCAAGAATGCTATGATGCCTGCAGCTCAGGCCAGCTTAAAGACGACTCGTTAAACAAGAGATAAAATTTAAAGTTAAAGAACGATGGGAAATGCAGAACACACCGCTCACGATCACAGCCACGATCACGGGCACGCACATCACCACGAAGAATCATGGGTATCGAAATACATCTTCTCGCAAGACCATAAGATGATTTCGAAGCAGTTCCTCATCACAGCCATTGTTATGGGTGTGATTGCGGTTATGCTTTCACTATTCTTCCGTCTACAACTTGGTTGGCCGGGTGAGAAGTTTCAGATTTTAAACTTCTTCTTAGGCGATAAGTGGGCCCCAGACGGATTGTTGGATAAGAATGCCTACCTCGCTATGGTAACCATTCACGGTACCATCATGGTATTCTTTGTATTGACCGGTGGTCTTTCGGGAACATTCGCAAATCTTCTTATTCCATTGCAAGTTGGAGCGCGCGATATGGCCAGTGGTTTCTTGAACATGCTGTCGTATTGGTTCTTCTTGTTGTCGAGCATTATCATGGTAGCTTCTCTCTTCGTAGAAGGTGGAGCAGCCAGTGGTGGTTGGACTATTTATCCCCCACTTTCGGCCTTGCCACAAGCAATGCCGGGCTCTGGAACAGGTATGACGCTTTGGTTGATCTCCATGGTGTTCTTCATTGCTTCTTCTTTGTTGGGTGGATTGAATTACATCGTTACCATCATCAACCTGCGCACAAAGGGCATGAAGATGACACGTCTTCCACTCACCATGTGGGCGTTGTTCGTGACCGCTATCCTTGGTGTATTGTCGTTCCCGGTGTTGGTTTCTGCAGCCGTTCTCTTGTTGATGGACCGTAGCTTCGGAACAGCATTCTATTTGTCAGACATCTTCATTCAAGGCGAGGCGCTCGACGTAACCGGTGGTTCGCCGCTGTTGTTCCAGCACTTGTTTTGGTTCCTCGGACACCCTGAAGTATACATCGTACTCTTACCTGCTTTGGGCATTTCTTCGGAAGTGATTTCAACCAATTCACGTAAGCCGATTTTCGGATACAAGGCGATGGTGGGATCTATTCTTGCAATCGGGTTCTTGTCGTTTATCGTTTGGGGTCACCACATGTACATCACCGGAATGAATCCGTTCCTCGGTTCTGTATTCGTCTTTACAACACTCTTGATTGCCATTCCTTCTGCGGTAAAGGCGTTCAACTACATCACGACACTTTACCAGGGTAATATTCGCTTCACGCCTGCCATGTTGTTTTCAATTGGTCTCGTATCAACATTCGTAACAGGCGGTTTGACGGGTATCATCCTTGCTGACTCGGCGCTCGATGTGAACGTGCACGACACGTACTTTGTCGTAGCTCACTTCCACATTGTAATGGGTATGTCGGCTATCTTCGGAATGCTCGCGGGTATTTACCATTGGTTCCCGAAAATGTATGGTCGCATGATGAATACCAAGCTCGGGTATGTTCACTTCTGGTTTACCCTCGTGTGTGGTTTCGGTGTATTCTTCCCGATGCACTTTGTCGGTATGGCCGGTGCTCCTCGTCGTTACTACGATTACTCAGAATTCCCATTCCTCGATTGGGTGATGGATTTGAATCCGATTATCTCCGGCTTCGCGATTGTGGGTGGAGCGGCTCAGTTGCTTTTCTTGTTCAACTTCTTCCACAGTATGAAATACGGACAAGTGGCAACGCAGAATCCATGGGGTTCAAATACACTCGAGTGGACCACACCGGTGAAGCATATCCACGGCAACTGGCCTGGTGCAATTCCGGAAGTACACCGTTGGGCGTATGACTACAGCAATCCGGATCACGAAGAAGACTTTGTGCCACAAGTTGTGCCTTTGAAACCCGGCGAACACGCGCATTAATAACATGCAGATAAATACAAGGCCCGCTCTCGCAGCGGGTCTTTTTTTGCGGTTACTTTTGCTACAATGCGGCAGCTATTAGTCTTATTTGTTTGGATGTTAGTGTTCGAAGCCTTCCAGGCTCAAACGATTAATCTGAGTGATTCACTCCGACATGTTTTCCGTCAACGTATAACACCGAGTTTCAAATTTGATACACGCAACTCATTTATCACTGGAAACGCGGCCAAATTTTATGGGATAAAGGCCGGCCTTAGTTTCGGTAAACGTTTCAGTGTAGGATTGGGCTACAATTTTATTGCGACGAGATACTCCGAGAATATAGAGTCCAATGGCATAGAGATAAAGAATGCGGAGGTACGGATGAATTATTTCGCTCCCTTTGCAGAGTATGTTTTTTTCCAACGTGGACCATGGGAGATTGGAACCAATATTCAATTGGGAATAGGATCAAGCTTTCATCGGTATTCACAGAATGATGAGAGAATTATCGTGAATCAAGGAAGAGTAATACTCTATGAACCAATTATGAGCTGTGAATACAAAATATTCAAGTTGATCGGTGTAGGAGTTGGTTTTGGATATCGCATCATGATAAAGAACAATCATTTAATAGAACAACAATTCACTTCTCCTGTATATGGCATACGGGTGAGGCTAATAATTGACGAAATTTATAAGCTGTATCAAAAATTTAATACCGGCGTGGAGGAAAAGAATCAAACACCATGAGTGACTCATTTAATATTCGTGATGAAGCCGAGAGTCCCGAGAGAGACTACGATCGTGTGCTGCGACCGAAAACGTTTGATGATTTTACGGGTCAACGACAAGTGCTCGAGAATCTGGAGATTTTTGTCAAGGCTGCAAAGTTGCGAGAAGAATCGCTAGACCACGTTTTGCTGCACGGCCCTCCAGGCTTGGGAAAGACGACGTTGGGCTATATCATTTCCAATGAAATGGGAGTGAATATCAAGACTACTTCAGGTCCTGTGCTCGATAAACCGGCTGATCTGGCCGGCCTGCTTACCAATCTCGAGAACAACGACATTCTGTTTATTGATGAGATTCATCGATTGAGTCCGGTCGTAGAAGAGTATCTCTACAGCGCCATGGAAGACTTCTGTATCGATTTGGTGATTGATACAGGTCCGAATGCGCGCTCCGTGCAAATCAAACTCAATCCGTTTACGTTGATTGGCGCAACAACGCGAAGTGGTTTGCTCACTGCGCCTTTGCGCGCGCGCTTTGGCATCAATGCGCGACTTTCTTATTACGATTCGCGTACGTTGACGGATATCGTTCAACGCAGTGCCGATATTTTGAACATGGAAATTCTGGAAGATGCGGCATTTGAAATTGCGCGCAGAAGCCGCGGTACACCACGTATTGCGAATGCCTTGTTGCGACGAGTGCGCGATTTTGCGCAGATAAAAGGCAATGGAAAATGCGATTTAGAGATTACGCAATTTGCTTTGAATGCGCTGAATGTCGACACACATGGCCTCGACGAAATGGACCATAAAATTTTGTACACCATCATTGATAAGTTCAATGGTGGTCCAGTTGGTTTGAATACGGTCGCTACAGCAGTAGGCGAAGACTCCGGTACTATTGAAGAAGTGTATGAGCCGTATCTCATTCAAGAGGGTTTCATCATGCGCACACCGCGCGGACGACAGGTCACGGAGCAAGCATATAAGCACTTGGGTAAATTGAAGAGTAGCCGTTCGGGAGAATTGTTCTGATGGCAACGCAATCTGATTTAGGCGCCTGGGAAAACGCGCGACTTATCAAACAGTTGGCGTTGGAGTTGGGGTTCTCTTTCTGCGGCATTTCGAAAGCGGATTTTTTATCGGAGGAAGCACCTCGACTTGAAAAATGGCTCAAGCAATCGATGCAAGGCGAGATGAGTTATATGGAGAATCATTTCGATATGCGTCTCGATCCGCGATTATTGGTGCCCGGGGCGAAATCGGTTGTCTCTTTCCTTTTCAACTATTTTCCAAATCCTGAAATCACCATCGGAAGCGGCGCATTGAAAGTTTCGAAATACGCATGGGGCGAGGATTATCACTATGTTGTGAAGGATAAATTGAAGTTGCTCATGCAGCAACTGACCGAACGAATAGGCGCTATCGAAGGTCGCGCGTTTGTTGATTCTGCGCCTGTACTCGATAAGGCCTGGGCGAAGAAAAGCGGATTGGGATGGCTAGGAAAAAACGCTAATCTCATCAACAAAAAGCAGGGATCGTTTTTCTTCATTGCTGAACTGATTATTGACTTGGAATTAGAGCCCGATGGTCCCGTTACCGATCATTGCGGAACATGTCGCGCCTGCATCGATGCGTGCCCCACCGAAGCGATTGTTGAGCCCTATGTTGTTGATGGAAGCAAGTGCATATCCTATTTCACCATTGAGTTGAAGAAGGACTTGCCTGCTGAATGGATTTCGAAAATGGATGGTTGGCTTTTCGGATGCGACGTATGTCAGGATGTGTGCCCCTGGAATCGCTTTTCGGTGGTGAATGCGGAGCCGCGATTTACACCGCGTGAACATCTGCTCAACATGTCGTCGGGTGAGTGGCAAGATTTGTCTGAAGAAGTATTCGAGCAACTGGCACGGCGCTCACCACTCAAACGCAAGGGCCTCGATGGTTTGCGCAGAAATGCGAGCTTCATCGGAGCAAATTCGATTGGTGGTAAATGATTGTTTGTGGTCATGAAAAATGCAGGTTGCTCTAATTACCTTTGAGCAGTTAATTGACCAAGCAAGGATGACACACATAAAATCGGCCAAGAGCACATTGCTCAATGCCTCAGGTATTACCATTTTTTACAACGATGAGCTAGCCAAGCTCACCGATCTCGACAAGCAACAGCTCTCGTTTTTTAAGAAGGAAATTGAGCAAGAGAAGGATGTAATTACCCTTCAAGAGTTGGGGCTTTATAATTATTATTTGCCGCTTAAAAAAGAAGCGGCAACAGCCGAGGCGCTGGAGAAGGTGCGCATGAAAGGTGCTTCCTTACTCGCGTCACTCAATGGTTCGAAGTCTTCGGAGGTTTGTATTACCAATTTGACCGGAGAGAAAGAACTCTCCCTTGCTCTTGCAGAAGGAATGGCTTTGGCCAATTATCAGTTTCTGAAATACTTCAAAGACAAAAAGAAGCGTCAAAATTCGTTGACCACTATTCACATTGCCGATAAGTATGTAACCGCGAAGGATGCAGAGTCATTGCAACACGTGGTGGAAGCAACGTTGGTTGCGCGCACCCTCATCAATGAACCCGTATCGTTTCTCTCTGCCGTGCAGTTTTCGAAAGAAATGCAGAAGGTTGGAAAGGAGTCGGGCTTCAGCGTGAAGGTGCTTGGCAAGAAGGAAATTGAAGCGAAGAAGATGGGCGGATTGCTTGCTGTGAATGCAGGAAGTATTGATCCGCCAACCTTTACCATCATGGAATACAAGCCCGAGAAGGCGCGCAATAAAAAGCCAATTGTACTTGTCGGAAAAGGCGTCGTGTTCGATACCGGTGGTTTGAGTTTAAAGCCAACGCCCAACAGCATGGACGAAATGAAGTGCGACATGAGTGGAGGTGCTGCCGTTGTAGGTGCTATGATGGCCGTTGCGAAGAATCAGTTGCCCGTACATGTTATCGGCTTGGTTCCTGCTACCGATAACCGTCCGGGAATGAATGCTGTTTGTCCGCAAGATGTAATTACCATCAGCGATGGAACAACTGTCGAGGTATTGAACACCGATGCTGAAGGCCGACTCATTCTCGCTGATGCACTCGTATGGGCGCAACAATACAAACCGGAAGTATGCATTGATTTGGCAACTTTAACGGGTGCTGCAGTGCGTGCAATCGGAACCTATGCAAGTGCAGTGATGGGAACCGCTGAGCGCAATGTGATGGATCAGCTGGCAGAAAGTGGCATGCATGTGTGGGAACGCACAGTGCAGTTTCCTCTCTGGAAAGATTATGGCGATGAGATGAAGAGCGATATCGCAGACTTGAAAAATTTGGGTGGCGCTTATGCCGGACAAATTTCAGCAGCGAAATTCCTGGAGCATTTTACAGACTATCCATGGATCCACATTGACATTGCCGGTCCAGCATACAGCAACAGCGCAAGCGGCTACCGCACGAAAGGCGGCTCGGGTGTGGGAGTGCGCATGCTCTACGATTTCATTCACAAGAATTACTGTTAAGCCAATCAAACCGAATGAGTGATCAAAAAATACGCGTTGCCGTAACAAGTGGCGACATCAATGGTGTCGGATTGGAAACTGTCATCAAGGTGTTTTCGGATCCGCGCATGTCGGAGTCGATTACCCCTGTGCTGTATGCACATCCGGAGGTCATCAAGGCGCATCGCAAAGTGGTGAACGTCGAAGATTTTCAATACAATTCTATTGCGAGCGCTTCAGAGGCCATTGCCAAGAAGGTGAATCTTGTGAATGTGTGGAAAGACTTCAAAGGAGTTGTTGAATTTGGCAAGCCAACGAAAGACGCCGGCATGTTTGCTTTCAAAAGTTTGGAAGCCGCTGTTGCCGATTTGGCGAGCAACAAGGTGGATGTGATCGTTACTTCACCGATTAACAAAGACACGATACAAAGCGACTCGTTTCAATTTCCGGGTCATACAGAATATTTAGCCAAGTTTGCCAATACAGAAAAGGTTCTCATGTTTTTAGTGAGCGACACGTTGCGTGTGGGCATTGTAACCGGACATCTTCCCTTGAAGGATGTGTCGCAGCATATAACCAAGGAGCGCATACATGAGAAATTGAAACTCATGAATGAAAGTTTGGTGAAGGACTTTGGTGTAAACCGTCCGCGCATTGCTGTGTTGGGGTTGAATCCGCATGCCGGTGACAACGGATTATTGGGAACGGAAGAGAAGGAAATCATCATACCGGCAGTGCGTGAGGCATTCGACAAGGGTATGATGGTTTATGGTCCGTTTGGCGCCGACGGTTTCTTTGGCAGCGGAGGTTACAAGCGATATGATGCGGTGTTGGCGATGTATCACGATCAAGGCTTGGCGCCATTCAAAGCGCTAGCATTCGAGCATGGTGTGAACTTCACAGCCGGTTTGCCCGTGGTGCGCACTTCGCCCGATCATGGAACATGCTTCGATATTGCTGGACAAGGCATAGCTGATGAGTCTTCCTTGCGTGCGGCTATTTTCACTGCGTGCGATGTGTATAAGCAACGCAAAAATTTTCGCGATTATGGTCTGAATCCATTGCGTCGACAAGATGTGCGCGATTCGAAAGACGATCAGCGCGAGTGATTCAATTTTAATTCTGTTTGAAGATTGTCATTCTCACACTGGGTAAAACAAGCGCCTCGTATTTGCGTGAGGGCATTGCTATTTACCAAGATCGCCTGAAGCATTACGCTAAAGTTGAATACAAAGAACTACCCGATGTTCCTGCAAAGGGGATTACTCCCGAGGTGTTAAAAGAACGCGAAGGCGAGCAATTCATGAAGCAACTGAAACCGGATGATGTTGTGTTGTTGCTCGATGAAAACGGCGATCATTTTTCATCGCGTGGTTTTGCAGAAATGCTTCAGCGACGCATGAACAGTGGCGTGAAGCAGTTGGTGCTCATCATCGGTGGCGCATTCGGATTTTCCAATGCGATGTACGCTCGTTCCAATGGTAAGATTTCATTTTCCAAGATGACGTATTCCCACGAAATGATTCGTCTGCTTTTAGTTGAGCAGCTCTATCGCGCCCACACGATTTTGAAGGGCGAGAGTTATCATCATGATTGAGGGGCGAGTGGCGAATGACGA
This sequence comes from Flavobacteriales bacterium, assembly GCA_027488435.1. Classification (GTDB taxonomy): domain Bacteria; phylum Bacteroidota; class Bacteroidia; order Flavobacteriales_D; family Sanyastnellaceae; genus JAIBBG01. The sequence goes on along the minus strand of JAIYBR010000076.1, from coordinate 1,721 downwards.
GTGGCGAATCTATTCAAGGGTTTGGGACGTATGGCCATGCGTCCCAACAGTCCCATAAAAAAAACCGCTTCCCAAAAGGGGAGCGGTTTTAAATATCGATTGAGTGTTTTTTAACGAATAACGAGACGTGTAGTCTGCGTTGACTCTCCGCTGCGGATTTCCACTGTGTAAACACCAGCACTCAATTCCTCTTCAATTGCAATCAAATTCAATCCACCATTGAGGTTTTCGTTGGATGTGAAAACAATTTTACCGGTCATATCGAGAACATTTAATTGCGCTGCAGTTGGACGTGATGCATGAGTTTTCACCACCACGCGGCCTTCCGATGGGTTGGGGAATACAGACAAATCGAACTGAATGGCTTCGTTTTCTTCCACATTGATAGTAACCAACGACGAGTTTGAGGTGAATGAAGGACACTCGGTGAATTGCTGAATTTGCACGCTGTAGTTGCCTGGCGCATTGTAATTATAAGTTGAAGAATTCGCTCCATCGATTGGGTTACCATCGAGATACCATTGATAGTTCAGAGCCGGGTCAATACACGTAAGTGTAGTGCTGTTGTAGATAAATTCCGGTGTGAAAGGAGTCAAGTCTGCAAAGCGGATGTAACAGGGGTAGGTAACCTGGTCAATGAATGCATTGCGGTTGTGTTGTTCGTATTGAATGTATTCATTGCGCGTGCGCTCCCAGCTATCGGGCAAATCTTGGAAGTGCCACTGCTTGAGAAGATGTTCGTTCTGCCCGTATTGAATGGTAAGGGAAATCTGCTCAGGAAGACTGAAATCATTGGCGGCAGTGTTGTTTTTAGTCGCTTGATACATGACACCGCGCGCCGCGTTTCCTTTGAAGCTATCGCGCATTTCGTAGACTGTTTGGCCGATACTGTTGGTTCCGCGTTTACAATCTTGAAATGTACTTGTAGCATTTACAACATCACCGTATGGATAATTGCTGCGTACAGCATTAACTTCATTTTGCAGCACAGGAGAAAGATTATGTAGGTCACTCACCTCGTATGATTCGTCAAAGGTTGCATCGAAATAGGTTGGCATCCAGCTTTGTGGGAAGTGGTGTTCACGGCTCATGGTTGTCCACTGAAAGCCTGCATCAAAAAGAAATGGAACGCCGCTGTATTGGCATTCAACCATGTTGCGCGTGGTACCATTTACGACCGTATCGCGCACATAGAAATTGTTGATGAGTGTGCTGATGTAATTGCTGTAGTAAATCTGGAAGTAGTTGGAAGGGTTCATTAACGCAGTTAAGTCAGATACCAGCGATGGGCTTTCGAGATTAATTGAGTTGTACAATGAACCGAAGTTCGGGGCCGGAGTGCTTACCGAAGAGACAGTCGGGTTTGTTGTCAAATAGTTTTCGAATCCTTCCTGGCCGTTGAAGGCAAATGCTTCGTGGTGATAAACGAAGCCTGCTTCAATTCCACGCGCATCGAAACTTCCTGCTTCGCCGACATAAACTACTTGAGCACCGCCGATCCACTGACCACGCACGTAGGTAGTATTGTCGCTTGGTGTTTCCGTAACAAACGCTCCTTTTTTACGCAATACAATGTAGCCGTCTGCTGCTGTTGAAGCGGCAGCAATGCTGGTTTGAAAATCCCACGAGCGAATATTCGTAAATGAAATTGAAGCGGGTTGAGCTGTTGGTTCTGTAGCCGCTCCTCCGGAAATGGCGTAGAGATTGACGACATAGTCGCT
>JAIYBR010000142.1 GCA_027488435.1 Flavobacteriales bacterium | reverse complement strand
CTCAGATGGAGTATCTGTGGGACTTCGGCCATGATGGTGAGACCTCGAATCTTTACAGTCCATATCACGAGTTTCCGGCTTCAGGTGACTACTTAGTTTCGCTGACGGCTACCAATACATTCGCCGGAACTACGGACGTATACAGTGAGGTAATTCACGTAGTAGACTCGACAGATATGGTTGATCTTGTTGGCGATACCACGATTTGTATTGGAGATACAATCGTGTTAGGGAGGGACTTATATCAAGCTACCTATTCCTGGAGCACCGGGGCAACCACATCAACCATTGAGGTATACGAACCCGGATTGTACACGCTCGATTACACGATTATTGGCTGTCCGTTTACAGACCAAACAGCACTGAGTGTATTTCAGTTAATTCCGCCGATACCCGATTCCGTGGCCATATGCGAGAACTCAATTCTGGAAGTCGATTTTGCTCCGCTCGATAGTTTGACGTGGGTGGATAGTCCGTCACAAGTGTTAGAAACGGGCCTTGTACAGTATACAATTTATCCTGATACTGTTCTTCTTTTACCTTGGATTGCTTACGATCAAGGATGTTTTGTTGAAGGAGAGCTCGAAGTAGTGGAGCTGTTTGCATATGTGCCCTCAATACCCGTGTGGGATAGTATTTTCTGTGAAAACTTTAATGGTGTCTCTCTACCTGTATTTCCAGCCAACACCAATGGTGTATTTCAATATAATGATATCGATTTGATTGAATTGAATGGTGCGGATTTTATCCCGAATGACTATACGTTGAATTACATCTATACCGATTCAATCGGTTGTCCCGATACGCTTGCTATTCCCTTCACGGTTTTGGACACGCTGGCTATCGAATGGATTACACCAGAAGAGATTGCCTGTAATGATGCCGACACCATTATGCTCTATGATTTGGTAGCCGATACAACCGGGCTGTTTTACATGACTTATCAACCCAGTCAACAGGCGGTAACGTTGGCTAGCTATTTCGTTCCGGAGTTGGCTCAAGGCGATGAAACTGTTCCAAATTCGTATGAACTCCTCTATGAATTAGATTACAATGATGAATGCGTGAGCAGATCGTTTGGACAGATAGTGCTGCAGCCTGATCCCATATTTGATGCTGATTTTGGACTACAATGTGAAGGAGCTTATTTGCAAATCGATAATAATTCATTTGTGAACGGTGGAACTATTGACACTTACGTCTGGGAGTTTGAGACCGGTGAATTGCAAAATGTTCAAAATCCTTTATTCATCGATTTGGAAGAACCCGGTTATTTATCCTTTGAAGTTACCACAACCTCCAGCTATGGATGTGATGTTTTGGTAATTGATTCGGTTTTGGTGCATCCTATTCCGGAAGTTGATATTACTTATTCTTCGGGTTGCCAGTTTGATAATGTTGATTTCAGCAGCAATGCACAAATCACACAAGGCAGCCTTGCTCAGTTTGCTTGGTACACAGACGGGCAACTTATGGGTGCGAGTGACGATATAACCTGGACCTTCAATAATGCAGGAGATTTTGAAATAGGTGTGCAAGCCACAAGCGACCAAGGATGTGTTGGCACGGACACAATTAATATCACCATTCATCCGGTGCCCCAATTATCCATCACGACAGAATCGGTTTGTTTAGGAGATACGGCATATGCTATTGTCAATTCTTCTATTCCGTCGGATGATGTACTGCTCACTTCCTGGTTTATTAATGATATTCCAAGCAGTGTAGATAATGACACCATCTATTTAGTCTCGACGGCGCTCGAACCCATTGAATTTGAAGTTAATCAATTTACATATGCGGGTTGCGAAGGGAGCGCCACGCAAGTGATAGAAGTCTACGAGCTTCCAACCCTGCAGGTGCTTCCTACAGATTTGGATTATTGCATAGGAGACACGGTATTCATTGGTTGCATTCCTTCCGCAGTAGCACCTCAAAGCGTTCAAAATACACAATGGACTTTTTCTAACGGCTTGAATTTTACGTCGAATACAGGTTCATTCATAGCTTCTGTTCCGGGCGCAATTGATGCAACGGTTGAGGTCGTTACTGATTTTGGTTGTGCAAGTTCTTTTATAGTCGAGAATTATCTGGTTATCCATCCCGATCCAGTTGCTAACTTTAGTATGTCTGATGAGTCATTGAGTTACTATGAGGACGAAGTCGATATTTACAACCGTTCTTCGGCAAACGTAGTAGAATGGAGCTATGTTATTTCCGATGGATTTTTTACTGGTGCACCAAACTTTTCGCATCGTTTTTATGATTCCGGGAATTACTCCATTCGCCTTGCGGTGAAGGATGTAAATGGCTGTGTCGATACTACCTTGAAATCACTTGACTTTAGTCCGGATTTAATTGTTCATATTCCAAATTCATTTACACCGGATGCTGATGGATTGAATGACGTATTTCTTCCCACCATCGAGGGTGATGATTTGACGTATTACAGGTTAATTGTGTTTGACAGGTGGGGCACAATTATTTTTGAGTCGCTTGATAAGAACAAGGGATGGCTTGGTGATGTGCGCGAGAACGGATATTATGCGATTTCGGACGCTTATAATTATATGATGGAGGTCAAAACAGATCGCGGATATGAAAACACCTATATGGGTGCGATTTTGCTGCTTCGTTAATTTACCGCTTATATACCGTTTCACCTGCAATCAATGTCATAAGCACTTGTGAGGCAGTAAGTTTTTCCTCCTTGCATATCATAATATCCTGATCCAGTACTACAAGATCTGCCCATTTGCCAATCTCCAGCGAACCCTTCCTCTGTTCTTCGAAATTCGCTATGGCCGGCCAGATGGTAATGCCGCGCAGTGCGTCTTCACGTGTTAGGGCATTTTCCGTTTGAAAGCCTTCCGAGGGTTGACCTTTCAAATTCTTACGAGCGATGGCTGCATAAAAAGTGTTGATGGGGGAAATACCTTCGACGGGAAAATCGGTTCCTAAAGCCACTAAGCCATTTTGTTCTTTCAACTCGCGGTATGTATATGCGCGCATCACACGGCTTCGTCCAAGTCGCTGAGGTGCCCATGGCATATCGCTCGTGGCATGTGTGGGTTGCACGCTGGGTATAACATGGTACTTCGCGAATTTGATAAGGTCATTTTGATGCACTACCTGCGCATGCTCAATGCGCCATCGATGATCGGCGGAATCGCCAACGACTTCGCCATAAATGTCGAGCATCACCCGATTAGCGCTATCGCCAATGGCATGTGTACACATCTGAAAGCCTGCCTGCCTCAAATCGTAGGCTTTCATTCGAAAGTGTAAGGGCTCTCGCAACATAAGGCCATAGCTGTAGGGGAGCACATCATCATAGGGTGCCAGTAAACACGCGCCGCGAGAACCTAATGCTCCATCGGCGTAAAATTTAAAGGCACGAACAGTTAGGCGATCGCTGGTGTCAATGCCGGACTTCAAGTAATGCGCGTAGTTAATGGAATCGTCTGCAAGCATCACATAGATGCGCATTTTCAATTTGTTTTCTGCATGCAATTGTTTAATGAGGTCCACATCTGATTTCATCAAGCCTGCATCATCTACAGTGGTGAGGCCGGCCGCGAAGCATCGCTCCTGCGCAGCGACTAGCGCTGCTATGTCATCTTCCTGACTATACTGCGGAAGAACGGCTGTGATCAAGCTCATCGCATTGTCGATGAGAATACCTTTTGCAAAGTCGATGTCGCCACCACTCACTTGGGTTGATGCATCAATTCCTGCTCTGCGCATTCCTTCGCCATTCACAAGCATGGCATGTCCGTCTATGCGTTGCAGTGCGACGGGTGAATTTGGAAAAAGGCTGTCGAGAGTGGAACGAGAAGGAAAGGATTGATCAACCCAGTCGTTTTGATCCCAACCACGACCGATTATCCAACCGCGCGAATTAGTTGGTTTGAATGACTTAACACGCATGATTACTTCTTCGAATGAACGCGTGCTGTCCAAATTGACCTCTTGCAGTGTCCGTCCGTATCCCAAAAAGTGGCAATGTCCGTCGATGAACCCTGGATAGATGAACTTCTTGCCGCAATCGATCACTTGCGGTGCATCATATTCATTGAGAATTTCACGTTCGTTGCCCAACGCAAGCACTTTTCCGTCCTTAATGGCAATCGCCTCAAAAGTGCTAAAAGCATCGTCGACTGTATAAATGGTAGCGTTATGCAAGATGAGATCGGCTTGCTTGTTTTTGAAGTGGCAGCCTGTTGTGGATGCTAGTGCGATTAGAAGGATGAATACTCGGTTGAACATCTGGAGTTGAAAGTTGAAAGTTGAAGGTTGAAAGTTTTGGGCGAACACTAGATGTTGGCCAAAAAGTGCTATTTCTTTTTGGCCATTAAGATTTGATTCCTCTGCACTCGTTGCATCTCAGCGGTTAAATAAAAAATGCACTCATTGCTTGTGAAAACTCGAAGCATTGGCCTGTGCCGTGGGCATGATGACCATGTCGTTGATGCATACGTGTGCCGGACGGCTTGCCATGAACCAGGCGGCATCGGCAATGTCATGGGCAATGAGTGGCGTGAATCCGGTATAGGTCGCTGATGCTTTGGCGGAGTCGCCACTGAAACGGATGAGGCTGAACTCGGTTTCTGCTGCACCTGGAGCAATCTGTCCAACACGCACACCGTGCGGCAATAGGTCAATGCGCATGTTACGCGTAAGCATATCGACAGCGGCTTTCGTAGCGCCGTACACGTTGCCTCCTGCATAAGCGTCTTTGCCTGCAATGGAGCCGATGTTGATGATGGTACCGCACTTGCGAGCTATCATCCACGGAGCTACAAGCTGACTGACGTATAAGAGACCTTTAATGTTTGTGTCGATCATTGTGTTCCATTGATCAATGGAGCCGTCGACGAATGATTCGCGACCAAGAGCTAGCCCCGCGTTATTGACCAAGACATCAATCATTTTCCAAGCGTCACTTAAGGAGTTCAAAGCAGATGTGCAGTCGTCCAGAGATTGTACATCGAATGCTAAGGTTAGAACTTGAATGGAATGAGTAGATTCAAGCTCGTTTTTCAGCACTCTCAAACGTTCTTCACGACGTCCTG
>JAIYBR010000059.1 GCA_027488435.1 Flavobacteriales bacterium | reverse complement strand
CATTTCTTCTATCAGAAAAATGCCGACTATGCTTCTGTGTGGAAAGAAATGCAGCCGCTTGCCGTAAAAGCCTTCACCTTTCTAAGCAGCAATTTCGGCAAGTACCCCTACTCCGATTACTCGATTATTCAAGGGGGTGATGGTGGGATGGAATATCCCATGGCCACTCTCATTACAGGCAACCGCAAACTTCCCAGTCTTACCGGTGTGACGGTGCACGAAGCTGCTCACTCGTGGTATCAAGGAGTTCTTGCAACGAATGAAAGTTTGTATTGCTGGATGGATGAAGGATTCACCAGTTTTGCTACACAGGAAACGATGGACCATCTGTTTCGTTCGGGGATGCCAAGCGGTCACAAAAACGCGTTCAGTGGCTACTTCGACATCGTTCGCGAAGGCAAGGAAGAAGCACTCGACACGCATGCCGATCATTATATCACCAACTATGCATATGGCACTGCGGCCTACCAGAAAGGAGAAGTATATCTGGCGCAACTGGAATACATTTTAGGACCAACGGCCTTTCGAGCGGCACTACTCGACTACTTTGATGCGTTCAAGTTTCGCCATCCCGACCCATACGACTTGATTCGAATTATGGAAATGCGCAGTGGCCTTGAGCTCGATTGGTACAACGAATACTTCGTGAACACCACCAAAACTATTGACTACGGCATTGCCATGGTGAATGGCACTTCCAACACGACCGATGTAACACTCGTGCGAAAGGGAGACATGATTATGCCGGTGGAAGTAGAAGTGAAATATAACGATGGCCGTTACGAAACGTTTGTCATCGCGCTCGACATTATGCGCGGTGAAAAATCGGCCGATGGCTACAACGGAAAGTGGACCATTCTTCCCGATTGGAAATGGGTTGAACCAACCTATCTATTGAGCATACCAGCAGCTATTAGCAACATAGAAAGTATTCATGTTGATGCTTTCGAAGAAATAGCCGACGTGAACCGAAAGAACGATTTATTCGTGCCCGCCGACGCGCAAACATTTTTCTTTGAAAATCGATAAGCAACCATGCTGCAATCCATCATTCGTTTTCATTCCTCGCGACTTATCGACAGCACCATCAAGTGGCTTATTGCACTTGGTCTGCAAATCGCATTGGGGCCTGTCATCATCGATGTGAAAGGTGAAATGCCCATCACGTTGCAGTCATTTGTGGTATTGCTCGGAGCGATGGCCTTTGGCTGGCGCATTGGCACCGCCGCTGTTATAGCATACATCTTAGCCGGTGGATTGGGCTTCCCGGTGTTTGCCGGGCATCATGCCGGTTGGGGAATCATTATTGGTCAGCATGGTGGTTTTTTCTTTGGCTTCATAGCCGCGACATTGGTATGCGGATATATGGCCGAGACAGCGATGTTTAGCAAGGCACTTCCCTCCATTTTGAACTGGGTGCTTGGTCACCTCATCATTCTTTTGCTCGGTGGTTTCTGGCTCTCACAACTCGACCCGATGGGTTGGCAGGAAAAGCTGACGTCTCTCCTACCAGGCGCCATCATCAAAAGTGCGTTTGGTGCATTGCTATTGCAGTTGGTTATTCGATTTATGAAAGGAAGGAAATCCATTCAGCCGTTAGATGAAAGCATCTAAAAACAACCAGGGCATGAAAAAGAATCTCTTTATAATCGCTGGGTGTAATGGAGCAGGAAAAACAACAGCTTCCTTTACCATCTTACCTGATATTCTCGATTGCAAAGAGTTTGTTAACGCTGATGAAATTGCCAAAGGCTTATCACCGTTTCAACCGGAAAAAGTATCATTTGAAGCCGGACGAATCATGCTCAAGCGTATAGATGAACTTTTAAAGTCCGATAAAAACTTCGCATTTGAAACCACCTTGGCGACTAAGAGCTATCGATCTGTTATAGCACAAGCAAAGGAAAACGGTTATTTCATATCGATGCTGTTCTTTTGGTTGCAAACTATTGAATTGGCTGAGGAGCGAGTAAAAACGTGCGTTCGTGAGGGAGGTCACAATATTGAAACAGAAATCATCAGAAGACGATACTCCAACGGAATAAAAAACCTTTTCAACATCTATCTGCCTATCGTCGACGAAGGATTCATTTTCGATAACTCAGAACTAAAACCGGAGTTGATAGCACAAAAATCAATTAATTTAGAAATATCGATTTTGAATGAAGTTAAATTCACTCAACTAAAGAATCAATACTATGGCACCATCTAAAAAGTCGTTGAACCAAGAGAAAATTCTTGAAGGTTTGGACAAAGTTTATTTCAATCTGATAGCATTCAAACGAAAAGTGAATAGTGAATTGGTAATACTGAAAGACAATAAGATTGTGCGAATCAAACCGTAAGAAATGCAGATCTGAAGCATTTTCAATTTCATATCAAAGAGCTTAATAGCACAATGAATTCAAGTAGTGAACAATAAACAATAGCATGAGCGACACCATTCAAATCCAACACGTAGGTTCGGTAGCGTTGATTCGCCTCAACCGTCCACAGGTTTATAACAGCTTTAATCGCGAAATGGCAATAGCCCTGCAGAGTGCACTCGACGAAGCCGCCGCAAACAAAGATGTTCGCTGCATCGTTTTAACTGGCAATGGCAAGGCGTTTTGCGCTGGTCAGGATTTAGCAGAAGTAACCGGACCAAATCCCCCCGGATTCAAAACCATTTTGGGTGAACACTACAACCCTATTATCGAAAAGATTCGCAACGTAGCCAAGCCTGTGGTAGCCGCCGTAAACGGTGTTGCAGCAGGCGCTGGAGCGAACATCGCACTCGCCTGCGATGTGGTTGTGGCAACAGAATCGGCTTCATTTATCCAGGCTTTCTCGAAGATCGGTTTAGTGCCCGACAGCGGTGGCACATTCTTCTTGCCGCGCCTTATCGGCTTTGCAAAAGCATCTGCTATCATGATGACGGGCGAGAAGATAAGTGCAACCGATGCCGAGCGATGGGGAATGATCTACAAATGCGTGGCCGATAATCAGTTCGAAGAAACCATTACAAGACTCGCGCAAGAGCTCTCGCTTATGCCAACACATGCTCTTGGCCTCACAAAAGCTGCACTCAATTCAAGCATGAGTAACACGCTCGAACAACAGCTTCAACTTGAAGAGCAGTATCAAATCGAGGCCGGCGGCACCAACGATTACAGCGAAGGTGTTACCGCATTCATGGAAAAGCGTAAAGCAGTCTTCATCGGACGTTAACATCCCTGCATGATGAGCGAATGGAAATCAGTAAACGATCAATTGCCCCAAGACGGTCAGCGTCTATTGGGATACATTCCGGGCAACCGCGTTTTTCTTCCAGGAAAATCGGGCGACTTTGAAATGCGCGAAGTTGTGATTCTAAAATTCCTGAAAGACTTTTATCCGGAAGGAAGTGAGAAATGCGCAAAGCATGGTCCACACTTCTGGCAGGGCGAAGGCAATAGCAACCATTTTTTCAAAGACGTAACACATTGGATGGAACTGCCGGCTGCCGGCGGAAACTAATTACTATTCACTATTCACTTTTTACTTGGTCTTAGTGTACAGTAAATAGTGACTAGTGAATAGTCAGCCCTTCGTGTACAATCTACACTTTCCCTATTTTCGCTGCCGCTTAATATTGCAGCATGATCCAATACCTTACTACTCATCCGTGGAAAATCGTTGAAGAGGGTTTTCAGCCGAGGCATCATCGGTCGTCGGAAAGTATTTTCTCCATCGGTAATGGCCGTTTCGGACAAAGGGCCAATCACGAAGAAACGTATACCGGACCAACACTACAAGGTAGCTATGTGGCCGGCATTTATTATCCAGATAAAACACGCGTAGGTTGGTGGAAAAACGGATACCCCGAGTATTTCGCCAAGGTATTGAACAGCATCAACTGGATTGGTATTCGAGTGTGGATTGACGGCGAAGAACTCGATCTGGCCGTATGCAGCACGAACAATTTCCGTCGTGAACTCGACATGCAGAAAGGCCTTTTGGTTCGCTCGTTTGATGTGACCACCATTTCTGGAAAACAAGCCCGCATTGAGTCGATTCGTTTCTGCTCGATGGCCGATTATGAGACTGCCGTTATTCGCTACAGTGTAACTCCGCTGAACTTCGATGGAGCTATTCGCTTTACACCCTATCTCGATGGCGATGTGCACAATCACGACAGCAACTACGACGAAAAGTTTTGGGAACCGGTTTCATCAGACACCACGCCCGGCGGGGGTTCCGTGGTATGCCGAACGAAGAAAACAGCATTCGAAGTAGCAGCTTCTATGCAATTGGATGTGCTACTGGATGGCGCTTCACAGTCAGTTTCATACGCTGAATTCAGCCGTGATTTCTACTCTGAGAATAACCTGGAAATTGAGGTGAAAACGAATCAAACCACACAACTGATGAAGTATGTCGGATTGGTTTCATCACTCAACTATTCAACGGCAGAATTAAAGTCTGCAGCAGAGCGTGCCGCATTGCGCGCAAAGACTTTCGGCTTCGATAAAATGATGAGCGCACAGGTTGAAGCATGGTCCAACATCTGGGAAATGGCCGACATTCAAATCGTTGGCGATGATGAAGCACAGCAGGCGATTCGCTTCAACATCTTTCACCTCAATCAAACTTACACAGGCGAAGATTCGCGTTTGAACATCGGTCCAAAAGGATTCACCGGAGAGAAATACGGCGGCTCAACCTATTGGGACACCGAAGCGTATTGCATTCCGTTCTACATGAGCACCAAAAACCAGGAGGTTGCACGTCAGCTTTTGGTGTATCGTCACAATCAATTGGGCAAAGCCATTGAAAACGCTGAGAAGCTAGGCTTCTCAAACGGTGCTGCGCTCTATCCAATGGTAACAATGAACGGCGAAGAGTGCCACAATGAGTGGGAGATTACGTTTGAAGAGATACACCGCAACGGAGCAATAGCCTACGCCATTCACAACTACATCCGCTACACAGACGACCATAGTTATCTCGCCGAATACGGCATCGATGTGCTCACCGGCATTGCGCGTTTCTGGGCACAGCGAGTGCACTGGAGCGAAGCAAAAGGCATGTATGTAATGCACGGAGTTACAGGTCCAAACGAATACGAAAACAACGTCAACAACAACTGGTATACGAGCTACATAGCACGCTGGTGCATGCGGTATGCGATGGAAACACTTGCTTATGTGAAGCATCACGATGCGCAAGCTTACACCACCAAAACAACAGCATTGAAGTTCAATGAAGCCGCAGAAATCAAACAATGGCAGCACATCATCGACAACTTATTCTTGGGTAAAAAAGAGGGGTCAAATATCTTCTTGCAACAAGACGGCTTCCTCGATAAAGAATTGCGAAGCGCGTCTTCATTGAATCAGGCCGAGCGGCCCATCAACCAGCACTGGAGCTGGGACCGCATCTTGCGTTCGTGCTTCATTAAGCAAGCCGACGTGTTGCAAGGGATCTATTTCTTCGAAGAAGATTTCGATATGGAAACCATTCGCGAAAACTTCGACTACTACGAGCCGATGACCGTGCATGAGAGCTCGCTTTCACCTTGTGTGCATTCTATTCTCGCCGCCAAACTTGGCTATGAAGAGAAAGCCTACGAAATGTACATGCGCACCTCACGACTCGACCTCGACGACTACAACCATGAAGCTCATGAAGGCTTGCACATCACGAGTATGGCCGGCACTTGGATGAGCATTGTACAAGGATTCGGCGGTATGCGAGTGGAAAACGGCGAGCTCACGTTCAACCCGATGTTGCCGAAGAAATGGAAAGGGTTTTCTTTTAAGGTGATGTTCAGGGGCGAGGTGAAGACGTTGAAGGTTGGAGAGGTGTGACGCGTTAGATTAAATTTATTGGAATAGTTTGAACCTCGATCAAGCTATTCTGTACAGCATACCAAAATCACAGGTATGCTATCCCGCTTCAACACACTCCCCTGGCTTCGATCTGATGGTCGCCATTTTCAAATTATCGCGCAAATTAGCTTTCTCTGCTATGGCATCTTAAGTTTAGGTTGGGATGCCGACTGGAGAAATTATCTAGCCATCTTCAGCGGCGTGCTCGTGGCACAAGCCCTTGCTATTCGGTTTGGTGGAATTCCCATCGACTCATTGAAAAGCGCATTGATAACCGGCCTTGGGTTATCGCTGCTCATGAAAGCCAATCATCCCATTCTTTTTTTAAGCGCGGCAATGCTTGCCATCGGCATGAAGTTCATCACCAAATGGAATGGAAAGCACTTATGGAATCCCGCCAATTTCGGAATTGTGGCAGCAGCGGCACTAAGCGGTGAAGCTTGGATTTCTCCGGGACAATGGGGTAGCAGTGCTGTCATTATATTCATTGTAGGAACTGCTGGCCTAGCCGTTCTGAGCAACATCAAGCGACTTGAAACGGGGATAGCCTTTCTGTTCACATTCGCCCTTCTCGAATACTGCCGAACCGTTCTATACCTGGGTTGGGAGCACGATGTGTTTTTGCTCAAACTATCCAATGGGTCGCTCTGGTTATTTTCATTCTTCATGATAACTGACCCTATGACTTCGCCTAATCAACGCAAAATGCGCATTGCATGGGCCATAGCTATTGGAGCAACAAGTTTCTACCTGGCCAGTTTCCATTTCATCAACGGAGCTCCGTTCTGGACACTCTTCTTTTTTACACCATTCACTCCCCTGCTAGACCGAATTGCACCCACCGTGCCGTCGTTCAGTTGGCAAAAGCATTCTGAAACATCTACTAACACACAACACATACGTATATGAAAAACACACTCCCTCTCATGATCTGGGCAGCACTGCTGCTGGCAGGTCTGCAGTCATCGGCCTTCTGCGGTTTCTATGTGGCCAAGGCCGACGCCAGTTTATTCAACAACAAAAGCGAAGTAATCATGGTGCGCAATGGAACGCGTAACGTGATTACCATGAGCAGCGATTTTAGGGGCGATTTAAGCGAGTTTGCTATGGTGGTGCCCGTGCCTACTGTTCTTGGGGAAAAGGATATTCGTGTAATTGAACGCAGAATCTTTGATGTACTGAACGACTACTCTGCGCCTCGCTTGGTTAACTATTACGACTCTAACCCGTGTGGATATGATTATCGCTTGTACGATGATTATCTGGCCATGAGCGGTATTTCAGTTGCAGAAAGCGTGACCGAAAAAGACATTCAGACAATTGCAAAAAGTAGCGTGCGTATTGAGGCGCAATACGATATTGACGAATACAAAATCATCATCCTTTCGGCAAAAGAGTCGGATGGTTTGCAACTATGGCTCGAGGCAAATGGCTATAAGGTGCCGGAAACAGCAAGGCAAGTTCTCGAACCGTATGTGAGAAGCAACATGAAGTTTTTCCTGGTAAAAGTGAATCTCGATAAAATAATGAATCGCCAGAGCGAATACTTGCGTCCTATTCAAATCAAATTCGATCACGCCAAGTTCATGCTACCCTTGCGACTAGGAATGGCCAATAGTAATGGATCACAAGACATGATTGTATATGCCCTAACCACCGAAGGCCGCGTAGAATGCACCAACTATCGAACCGTGAAAATGCCAACCGATCGCAACATCCCACTCTATGTTGAGCCCAAATTTGGGGACTTCTATAAGTCACTTTTCGAGAAAACCTACAAGCAGGAAGGACGCAATGCTGTGTTTCTCGAATACGCGTGGAATGTGAGCCCTTATACCGCTGTTAAATGCGACCCATGCGTGGGGCCGCCTCCGGTAAACTATGACTTCGTTGAAGCCGGCGCTGATTGGATTACGCAAGGAAATTTCAATCAATCAATTTTCTTCACTCGACTGCATGTTCGCTACAGTCGTGACAAATTCCCAAGCGATCTTCAGTTTCAGGTTACTCCTAACAATGAAAATTTCCAGTGTCGGTATGTGATGACTTACCCGGCATCGGGTAGCGATTTTTCATGCGAAGCAGGGCAAGAATACCTGGTTAGTACCTACAACCGCCGTAAAAAAGAAGTAGACGAACTCATTGCTCTCACCGGATCCAACATGGGAGGTGGAAGGGCCTACATCGAAGAATTCAACAAATATCTGGCTCCACAAACTCGAGAAAATGTGCGAAATGATTCGATGCCGGTTTCTATGCTATCGAACAAAACACGCAAGTGGTTCGTCGCTGGTCTACTCTTACTCGGGTTTGCACTCATTTTTATGAGGTCCAGGCAAACCATATCCGTCCAAAATAGACAATAGAATTATCTTTGAGTTCTCGATAATTTTGTTCTATGAAAAATATAATCCTTCTAGCCTTTGTCGTTTCCATTTCAACTCTCCTTTTTTCATGCAAAAAAGAAAACGCGGAAGAAACACAACCTTCGACAGAATCAGAGCCACGATTAATTTTCAAATTCAAATTCGACTCTGCTCAAGTACGCTTAGATAATTTGGGCAACCCATCAACGTTGCCATCAGGTCATGGAGCACAATCGCCTCACTTCAATAAAATGAGTGCACACTACATTGAAATGACTCCGAACCAATATACCGCCCTTGGCGCAGGAACTATACTGTATCATGCACCAGAAACATCTGCCGGAGGTTCGGTAGCGATTGACTTTGCACAATCGAATCCTGTCGGCAACAACGAAACGTTCTTCAGCATACCACTGAAAAATGTCTCCGTTGGCACTTACGACTGGTTGCGTGTTTCGCTGGCTTATCAAAACTATGACATCGCACTTCGCTACAATTGGAATGGAATCAATCTGGATATGCAAGGCACAATTGCATCTTTTATCGGATATAATACCTACATAAACACTCTTCTTATTAAAGATACCACACTTGCAATCAACTCAAACAAAGGACAAGGATTCTGGGCCTTTGAAACTATTTACAATACCTCACAGGGACAATCTCCACCTGGGGCCACAACTGTTCCAAACCCTCTCTTTCTGACCTCACCAATCCCTCAAGGTTCTTGCCTTGTAACAGGCGACTTCGAAACACCTCTTTCCATAACTGGCAACGAAACAGAAGACATTGTTGTAACCGTTTCTTTATCTACTAACAATTCATTTGAATGGATTGAAAATAGTACTCCCGGATTTTTTGAGCCTGCTGCCGGTGATGCTGTAGTTGATATGGGAATCCGAGGAATGAAAGTATACAGGTAATTGTCTATTATTTTCACTATTTTCGGCTCATGCGCAAATCCCTTGCAACCATATGGGTAATGTGCATGAGCCTTTTTTCGCTCATGGCTCAGCGACATTCGTTGTCGTTGGTAGAGAACCGCGGGCAGTGGCCTCAACAAGTAGTGGCGGCAAGTGACGTTGAAGGTGGTAAAGTTTTTCTGGAACAATCCGCCATTACCTACCATCTTTTTGATTTAGGCGGAATGAGTGCTGATCATGATTTCGACCTTTCACAACCACGCATACGAGGGCATGTGTATCGGGTGCAATTCTTGGGAGCCAACATCGCCCCGACTCCAGCACTTTTCGAGAAGAAAAAAAACAGGCACACCAACTTCTTTCTTGGTTCAGATAGCGAGCACTGGGCGGGCGGTTGCTCGCACTATAGCGAGGTGACTCTTACATCTATTTATCCAGGTGTGAAACTAAAGTTGAACAGCGATGGCCCTTTTCTCAAGTATGATTTCATCGTTGCACCAACATCGAATGCCACACAAATACGAATGCAATACGAAGGACATTCGAAACTCTCTTTAGAAAATGGCAGACTGATAGTAGGCACTTCTATAGGCGACGTCACTGAACAAAAACCAATCGCATGGCAAATCATCGATGGTGTCAAGCAATTTGTTTCAGTTCGCTATGCCGTTGAAAACAACATTGTGCGGTTTGAATTCCCCAAAGGATACAACACAAATCACGAGCTCATCATCGATCCTGAATTAGTGTTTTCCACCTATTCCGGAAGCGTTAGCAACAATTTTGGATATACTGCAACCTATGATCAGGCAGGTGCACTCTATAGCGGAAGCTCAGCATTCGGACAAAATTATCCTACCACCCTGGGCGCCTATGATGTTTCGCACAACGGCGGGGCAAGCAGCATTGAGCAAGGTATCGACATTGCACTCACGAAATATGCTGCCGATGGCACTTCCTTACTGTGGTCCACATTTCTGGGTGGATCAGGAGATGAACTCCCCCATAGCATCATCGTCAATCAGCAAGACGAGTTGATTGTTTACGGCTCAACCGGATCGTTTAATTTCCCCACTACACCCGGCGCCATCGACAACACCTTCGGCATGGGGCCAGTAGCGGCACCTTCAGGCACGGGCGCAAGCTTCCCATCGGGAACAGATATCATCATTGCACATTTCAACATTGATGGATCCGCGCTTATTGGTTCTACGTATCTGGGTGGTAGCGGCAATGATGGAATTTGTGATGCTACTGCCTTGAAATACAACTACGCCGATGAATTTCGGGGTGAAGTAGAGCTTGACTCAGATGGCAACATACTCATTGTATCCTCTACCCGTTCCACAAACATTAGCACAGTCAATGCTGTGCAGTCATCCAATGCCGGTGGTCAAGATGCCTTGATTGGAAAATTCAATCCCACCCTGACAGATGCGCTTTGGCTTACCTACTTCGGTTCATCCGGCGACGACTCCGGTTTTTCGATAGCGGAAAACACGCAGGGAGAACATTTCATTTGTGGAGGTACAACGTCGAACTCACTCAGCTGGAGCAGCAGCGCTGTGCAACCTTCGTTTGGAGGAATAGCAGATGCTTACATACTAAAAATTGCTGCCAATGGCAGCGCAATTTCTTCGGGCACATATTGGGGAGGTACCGACTATGATCAAGCGTATTTCATTGAAATCGATAACGAAGAAAACGTCTACATTTTTGGTCAAACTGCCAACGACGATAGTCTTATTCTCAATGCCGACTACTCAAACCCCAATAGCGGCAATCTCATTGCAAAATTCAATTCAACATTGACCAACCTAGTATGGTCGACGGTTGTGGGAACAGGCGATAACAAACCCAATTTATCACCCACAGCATTTTTGGTCGACTACTGCAATCGAATCTACGTATCGGGCTGGGGTGTTTCGACTGCGGGCGGTGCGCAATTAAACCCATCAAACCACTTGCATGCAATGAACAACATGCCCACGACTGCGGATGCGTTTGACAATAGTTGTTCCAGCGGAGACTTCTACATGGCTGTATACGATGAAAACATGACAATGCTCGAATATGCGACTTTTTTCGGAGGAAGTTCGAGCAATGAGCACGTTGATGGTGGAACAAGCAGGTTCGATAAGAAGGGTGTGATATACCAAAGCGTCTGTGCAGGATGTGGCGGGCTCGACGACTTCCCCATTTCATCAGCCGATGTGGTAAGCGACTCAAATGGCACAAGCGCAGGTTGTAACAATGCTGTTTTCAAATTCGATTTCCAATTGCCCCTCACCGCTGCCAATTTTCAATGCGATGCCAGCGACTGTATCGGCAATTCAACCACGTTCGTCAATTTAAGCACTGGCGCAGATAATTATCTCTGGGATTTTGGAGATGGTACCACATCAACAGAAGAAACACCAACCCATCTCTACTCTACGGGTGGCACATATACTATTACACTCACCGTTTATAGTAGCAGTACCTGCAACGGAATTGATAGCACAGAGCGAACGATAACCATTACTACTCCCGAACAAATCGTTTTGGAAGACGCCCTAGTTTGCGGTGAAGACAACGATGTACTCTCGGTTCCCGACAATGATGGAACGTTCAGTTGGTCGCCCTCTGCAGACTTATCGAACCCGGATTCCAGCTCAACAATTTACAACGGAAACGTGAGTCAGGATTTTACTATAACCCAAAACGACTTCGGTTGCATAACTACCTACGAATTGCATGTCGATGTGTTGAAGTTTACCAGCCTATCCAACGACACGCTGCTTTGCCATCCCGATGAAGTAAATCTGAATGCTCAATTTGAGCCTGTAAATGCTTCCATAAATTGGTCGAATACTAACAATTGGGGAGCGAATGTTTTGCTCAATGACAACACATCAGACAGTGATATTGATATTGCAGTGCTTGATAGTGCTACATACTACGTGCGAATTTATCAAGGAGGATGTTCCATAGAAGATTCGGTTGTTGTGCTTCTATCCAATGACTCTGTATTTCTAGGTAGTGACTTTATCGCTTGTCCTAATGACACGCTGTTGATTGCTGTTGAAAATCCGGTTTCAACATCCAGCTACTCTTGGACGCCCGCGTCGCAGATTCTGAGTGGGCAAGGGTCTCCGAGCATTTCAATTCTTGCTGCTGAAACAACACAATTCGAAGTGAGTTCCTTAAGTGAAAATGGTTGCATTTCTTCTGATTCAATCATACTAAGCGTAAGTACTTTCAATCCCGAGACGTTGATTGTAACGTCAGACACTTTATTATGCGAACCTGCGGAGGTTTTACTTCAAGTAGAATTCGTACCCCTCAATGCGAGTATCACCTGGAGTGACAGCAGCAACTGGGGCTCCAACACTGTCCTAAACGACGACAACTCAGACGAAGACATCCTCATACAGGCCACAAACAGTCAGACATACTTCGTGCAGGTCATTTCCGAAGGCTGCATATTTGAGGACATGGTAAACGTGCAGCTCACCAATGATCAAACCTCACTTGCTCCCGATACATTGATATGCTTCTCGAACACGCTTGATATTGCTGTTGAACAACCAAGCGCTGGTCTGAACTACACTTGGTCGCCGGCTGAAGTTATTCTCTCCGGGCAAAATACCGCTCAAATCTCGGCAGTCATAAATGAAACGACAACTATTACAGTGAGCTCTGAATCGGCATCAGGCTGTATCTCGGAAGATTCCTTCACGATATTTGTTTCGAACCTTGATTCTGCCAGTGTTGACGCTAATGCAACTCCAACTATTATTATTTCAGGCGAATCTTCTCAACTAACGGCAAGTCCACCAGGATACTCCTACACTTGGGCACCATCAGAATCTCTCAGCGAATCTAATATTCCCAATCCAATTGCAACTCCGACAGAAACCACACTTTATACATTAACGGTCACAGATCGATCGTGTTCTATTAGCGACACAATAACCTTAAAAGTGTTCAATGTCATTTGTGGTCCCCCCAACATCTATGTCCCCAACGCTTTCACTCCAAATCTCGACAACAAAAACGAGAAGCTTTTTGTGCGTGCCGTAAACTTACAAGAAATGCGTTTTTCCATCTTTAACCGATGGGGAGAGGAAGTGTTTAGTACCACCGATCAAACCATTGGATGGGATGGCACATTCAAAGGACGCGAGGTTGACCCGGAAGTATTTGTTTACTATCTCAATGCCATTTGCATTGGTGGAGAAACTTATTTTGAAAAAGGAAACATAACAGTCATTCGATAATAGCATATGCCCACGACATCTTTTCGATTTTCACTACGCTTACTTTATGTCGCTCTAATCTCGACGATGACTGTATCGGAAGCACTTTCGCAAGACATTCATTTCTCGCAATTTCAACAATCGCCTCTTCTTCTTAATCCTTCACTAACAGGCCATTTCGACGGGTCATATCGATTTATGTTGAATCAACGTACTCAATGGAAGTCGGTTACCGCCCCCTATTCAACTTTTGCGATTGCAGCTGACGCCAATAACCTTCCATTTCCGGATGGCTTGTTTAACTCCGAAGATGGAAACACATCGGAATGCCCGTTCCATGCAGGTCTTTCAATTTACACCGATAAGGCCGGCGACTCACAATTGCAGACAACAGGAATCAATTTATTGATTGCAGATGACTTCAAACTTCCCTTCAATGATAAAATGACAATTCGGGCCGGAGCGATGGTGGGTTATACTTCCATGCGGATAGACTATTCCAAACTGAATTATGATAGTCAATGGAACGGAACGGCCTATGATCCGTCGCTCAATTCAGGCGAAACTTTTCCTCGAGCAAGTCGCGGCTATTTGAACTTGAACGGCGGAATACTACTCGACTACGACATGGGCAAGGAACAATCACTCTCGATTGGTCTGAGTGCGTTTAATTTATCGCAACCGAGCCAAAGCTTTTTTGATGAAGGCTATGTAAAACTCGATCCACGTTTCAATCTTCATGCGAACTATCATCGTTCGATTAGTTCAAATTTGAAAATAGAACCACTATTGCTTGCCATGTTGCAAGGCACTTACTCGGAGCTCAATGCAGGAGCATTAATTCATTTCACACTTACTGAAAAAGCATGGAAAAAAAACAGTTTCTACGGAGGTGGTACGCTGCGAAACAATGACGCTATTTGCATGATGGCCGGCGTTCAACTGGGCCTATGGAATAGCTGTATTAGCTACGATATAAATGTAAGCTCATTGCAACCCGCCAGTAATCGCAGAGGTGGTCTTGAGTTTTCGCTTATCAAAACCTTCTATGACTTCCCTAAGCGACGCGACGCAAAGTGGTGCCCCGATTACATGTAATGTTAATGGGTTATGACAATTCTCGCCTGAATCAGTTTTCCTTTCCCTACCAGTTGCAACACATAAACGCCGGGCTCAATGGTTGAAACATCGATCGTGTTTGCTTCCATTCGCACAGGTATCTTGCGACCATTCATATCAAAAAGCATGGCTGTGCTATGTTGGAATGAAGGTGACACAATCAAAATGTGTGAAGCTGGGTTCGGATAAACGAGATTATCTCGCAATTCGGAGTTTATAACAGTTAAGCCTTCTGTGTTCAAGGCTTGCCAAACCGCCGCATAAGCATCCACTTTTCCCATGCCCCATCGGCTATCTCCCGGAGGCAAAATGGCACCGGTGAATTGGTCGGTGCGTGCTGATTCCATCAGTATGCCTTTAACTTGATCCGCGGAAAGAAAAGGATTCGCATCGAGCATCAAAGCAACTATACCCGCCACGCAAGGTGAAGACATAGATGTGCCTGAGAATCGGGCAAAATCATACGTTATTCCATTGAAAGAAACATCATCGACCGCATTGTAGTTAGCATCCGTAAAGGATGAAATGGAAGAACTCACATTCACACCCGGAGCTGCTAAATCGGGTTTTTGTTGTTCATTGATGAGCGGTCCATAGCTCGTAAAACTTGCTACCGCTCCACCCAGAAGGGTTCCAAACTGACTAAGATAGCGAGCGGAATAAGCACCAACGCTCACACACGAAGAAGCACATGTTGGCTCGGCTATAGTATAGAATGAATCGCCGCTGGCACCTGAAGTACCAAACGAAGTGAATGGCACACCCCAGTTGCCCACACCGGTAAGTAGCTCGATGATGTTCCAATAATGAACGACACCTTCTACCGCACCTGAGTTGAGAATTACCCGCGTGGAATTGCCTGTATTGCGCACACGCAAACGCATGTGAGGTCGCTGATTTGTGGGATAAGAAGCATCGGTGGTGAGGTTAAAGAAAACCGTATCCGCTCCTACAATCATCAGCGTGTCGAAATAACTAGGCATGTCTGAAGTATAATAGATGGCAGACTCTGCAACCAATGCACTTAAGCTGTTATAGACTTGCACTCGTGTCCAGAAAGATTTGTTAGGTTCACCCCACATCGTAACCGATTGGCCCCAGTTATTCGGCTCAGGTGTTTGCGCATCGAAATTGATTCGTGTTTGAAACTGAGAGTTATTGAATATCCGTTTGATGTGGTGATCATTGTCGCCATTGTTGCCTGCTGAAGCAACAAATACTACCCCCTCATTACTCATTTCATCGATAACTTGAGATAGCAGGGAGGTTCCGTCGAGCGTACCCATATAGGTAAGCCCCCAACTCATATTAATGACCAAGCGCTTTCCTTGCTGTTCTGCGATTTGTTGCATCCATTGAAACGCTTCAACGACAGATGCAGCATCAATCAAAAAAGTAGTAAATAAAAATCCCGCAGCAGGAGCCATTCCGCGATACTGAGATCCGGCGCCACCACCTCCCGCGATGCCGGCCACATGGTTGCCATGTGTTCCGTAACTATAGATATTCGCCGTGTCCGATTGTGCCGCAAGCAAATCCTCGATGGTTGCATACTCGGATCCAAATGAAAATCCGTCGGGATGCGGACCGGAATTTTTGAATTGATCCCAGGCAGCAACTATTCGTGTTTGCTGCAACAAGGTATCATAGAACATCGGGTGGGTATAATCAAAACCCCAATCAGTCACACCGATAAGTACATCTTCGCCATCAAATCCTTCTGGAAGTGAAATCCCCCAATAAACACTATCAGCTCCAACGTCGTAGCGAACGCGATTCAATTGAGGAGCTACTTTAGAAGGTATCTCAAACAAAGAAAAGACATCAGACAACTCAATATGGTGGACAGCGTGTAATGGGATTTTGACGGTACAAATGGAGCCAACCTCGGCGCCGCGTAACACACCCAGCGTGTGAAAGCCCGTCCAGTCGGGAGAAGAATTCAACTTTCCCATGGCCGACACATAGTCTATCCCATTCAGCCGATTTACCGGAATTTCAGACGGCACATCTCCTATTAAAGTACCATCTGAAGCAACTGTGCTTTTAAGTATATCCCACTGATGCTTTGTTATAGCCGGCATTTGCACTTGAGCAAAAAGTGAGTTGCTCATCAACAAGAAGAATAGAAGTCTTTTCATACTTGCAAACGTCGGCATAAAGACTAACACACTACAAATCAATCACTACATTTTCAACAACCTTCTTTTAGTTAGAAAAGTAATTAGCAGTCGTTGGAGCAAAGCGATAACTGATACTTTTGAGCACCAATAAACAATGATTTTATGAGCCACAAGAGTGTTGGAGCACAGTTTTACAATGATGTGCTCTCCTATTTCGACAAGGCAGCCGCATTCACAACGTTTGATGAAGGCTTGCTGAATCAAATCAAAGTATGCAACAGCGTATACAAATTCTATTTCCCGCTGGAAATCAACGGTAAGATTGAAGTTTTTGAAGGCATCCGTGTTCAACACAGCCATCATACGACTCCCACTAAAGGCGGCATACGCTACAGTGAAATGGTAGATGAAGAAGAAGTAAAAGCACTGGCTACTCTCATGACGTTTAAGTGCGCTGCAGTCGATGTGCCATTCGGCGGAGCGAAAGGTGGAATCAAGGTGAAGCCTTCTTCGATGACCGTTTCACAATTGGAAAGACTCACTCGTCGATATACAACTGAGCTCATCAAGAAAAACATGATTGGCCCGGCTGTCGATGTACCTGCTCCCGACTATGGAAGTGGGTCTCGCGAGATGGCTTGGATCGTCGACACTTATTCTACATTCAAATTCGACGATATCAACGCGCTTGGCTGCGTGACCGGAAAACCGGTTGCACAAGGCGGTATTGCGGGACGTACAGAAGCTACAGGTCAAGGAATCTTTTTCGGTATTCGTGAAGCGATGAGTCATGCAGAAGATATGCAGGAACTAGGTCTTACACCCGGACTGGAAGGAAAGAGAGTAATCGTTCAAGGGTTGGGAAACGTTGGATTCTACGCAGCGAAATTCTGCAGTGAAGGCGGTGCTATTATCACAGGTATAGCTGAATTCGAAGGTGCTATCTACAATGAAAGCGGCCTCGATGTAGAAGAAGTATTTAAACATCGTAAAGCTTCCGGATCTATTCTGAATTTTCCGGGAGCCAAAAACATAGAGCGCTCTTCCGAACTGTTAGAAATGGATTGCGATGTATTGATTCCTGCAGCGCTCGAAAACCAAATCACAGCAGAAAACGCCCCTCGCATCAAAGCGAAGATTATTGGTGAAGGCGCTAATGGACCTGTAACCAAAGATGCAGAAGACATATTGAATAAGCGCGGAATCATGATTGTTCCGGATCTCTATCTCAATGCTGGCGGCGTCACAGTATCCTATTTCGAATGGCTCAAGAATCTATCACACGTCAACTTCGGGCGATTAGAAAAGCGCTTTCAGGAAATGCAAGCTCGCCAGCTCATTAGCGGCGTTGAAAAAATGACAGGTAGATCGATGGATGCAAAAGAAAAGAAAATCCTTATCCAAGGCGGAGGCGAAATCGACTACGTGAGATCAGGCCTGGAAGAAACAATGATATACGCCTACAATGAAATTCGCGACATCAAGAAGGCGAATAAAAAAATCGAAGACTTGCGCACAGCTGCTTTTGTCAGTGGCATTAACAAGTTGGGAGTGGCGTATCAGTCGTTGGGGATATTCCCATAATAGAAGGGCGAAGGGCGAAGGGCGAGGGGCGAGTTGCGAAGGACGAAGGGCGAGGTGACGATCCTTTCTCCTTCGCCCTTCGCCCCTCGCCCCTCGCCCCTCGCCCTTATTTAGCAACTTTTATCCCTCGTTTGCGTTCCAAGCGTATACCTTTATGCTATGAATTTCGCACCCGATAAAAATATCAAGCCCAGCAAAGGCCAGGTACTTTTAGCTGAGCCATTTCTAAATGACCCCTACTTCAAGCGTACGGTCATTTTTTTGTGTGAACACAATCATGACGGATCTTTTGGTTTTGTGTTGAACAACTACATCAATATCGATCTTGAACAAATCATGGAAAATATGCCCTCGTTCAAAGGGCGCATCAGCATAGGAGGACCTGTTCGCAATAGCAATCTTTATTACCTCCACACGTTGGGTGAGAAAATATCAGACAGTGTCGAAATTATTCCGGGCGTTTTCATGGGTGGCAACTTCGAGATTCTGAAGAAAATGCTGTTTACCGGTGATGTAAAAAAAGATGAAATACGATTCTTCGTCGGCTATAGCGGATGGTCGCCCGAGCAACTGGAATCCGAAATTGAAAGTAAATCGTGGTTTGTAGCCAACGTCAGCAAAGATATTTTGATGAATAGCGAGAATAATGATCTCTGGAAAACCATCATGAAAAGTATGGGTAAGAGGGGGCAACTGATTGCCAATCTTCCCGAAGATCCTTCGCTGAATTAGAACTTCTTTTTGTAGCCCTTTTGGTTAAGTTTGTAGGCACAACTTAACCATCACGGTCTATGCTCTTCAATTCAACAGAGTTCCTCATTTTCCTGGCTCTTGTTTTCAGTATTTACTGGACTGTACTTAAGAACAAACCACGCGGCAAGACATGGCTATTACTTCTAAGCAGCTGCGTGTTCTACATGTTCTTCATACCGAAGTACATTCTCATACTTTTCATTACCATTCTCATCGATTATTTCGCCGGAATCAAGATTGCGGCAACAGAAGGAAAAGCGAGAAAAATTTGGTTGATCGTAAGCATCGTCTCTACCTGTCTGGTCTTATTTGTTTTTAAATACTACAACTTCTTCATTGATAATACGAATGCTATAGCACAACTCATCGGTTGGAACTACTCGATGGAGGCCATGGATATTATTCTGCCAATCGGTCTTTCCTTCCACACTTTCCAGAGTTTGAGTTATGTGATTGAAGTGTATTGGAAAAAGCAGGAACCTGAGAAAGACTTTGTAACGTACTCGCTCTACGTCATGTATTTCCCTCAACTGGTGGCCGGTCCTATAGAGCGCGCAGCAAATGTGCTATATCAGTTTCATGCTAAACCCGCTTTCAATTTCGGCCTGGCGGCTGAAGGGATGCGTCAGATTCTGTGGGGCTTTTTCAAGAAAATTGTTATCGCAGACACTTGTGCTGCCTATGCGAATGCAGCTTTCGATTCATACGAATCGCTTTCCACGGTCAGTTTGCTGCTCGGTGCTATTGCATTCGCATTTCAGATTTATGGTGACTTCAGCGGATACTCCGATATTGCGCTTGGCACTTCGAAACTGTTCGGCATTCAACTCATGCGCAACTTCAACCTTCCCTACTTCGCACTAAACATTCCCGATTTCTGGCGCAGGTGGCACATCTCACTTTCTACCTGGTTTCGTGATTATGTGTATATACCGCTCGGTGGCTCGCGCGTTTCGGGATGGAAATTCTATCGCAACGTATTCATCATTTTCTTGTTGAGTGGTTTTTGGCATGGCGCGAATTGGACATTCATTATTTGGGGGCTGATTCATGCCGTCGTGTATTGCTTCTACTTTGCAATTTGGGGCAATTCCAAACAAGCCGAGCCCAGCTCACGGCAACCTGCATGGAAATCAATTTCCGGAGCAGCAGTGACATTCTCTGTTGTTGTTTTTGCCTGGATTTTCTTCCGTGCGAAAGACGTGCAGGAAGCATTTGGGTATTTGCAGGCAATGGCTTCGCATTCCTTCTTGGGCTCCGACACCTCAACGTTTCTGCCCATTCTGTTGCTTCTGATTCCCTTTCAAATCCTCGAATGGATCAACAGACAATCTGCAAATGGTGTCTTTTTATCCGGATTCACCATCAATCGCACTGTGCGACTCGCCATTGAAATGATCATGGCACTTCTTATAATCGACTGTTACTATACGCTTGACCATGAACAATTCATCTACTTCCAATTCTGATTTTTCTCGCTTCGTCAAGCGATTTCTAGTTCACGCACTCATCTTGATGTGCCTCATTTCGTGTGTGTTTTTCCTTCCGCTGCCGGGCTCCTACTATTTTGAAATTCCCCGGAAAACAGAATATAGCAAAGTATCGTGGGTGCACGATTACCTCAAGCCAAGCGATTCGTGGAAAAACACAGTTGCCTTCGTTGGTTCCAGTATTTGTCTGAATGGAATCAACGACAGCTTACTGAATAGCTGGGACAGCTCCGGCACATCCTACGTAAATCTCGGCATCACACACAGCTGCTTTGCTATGACCGATGTACTGCTCGAACAAATGATCAACGAACAGAACATCAAACCGAAAAAAGTGATGCTTTGTTTCAAGGGTGATGCAATGAACCGAAACCTACACAACCTTTTTCCACTCGCCGCAAATCCCAATCAAATTATTCAATCGGGTTTAAATGGAAACACACAAGTGATATCTTCTTTTCTGCATCATGCGGCATGGAACATACACGCAGCAACGGGCATTTTCAAACTAGCCGATGAAAAGGAAGAGTTAGAATTTAAATCAGTCTATGGCTTCAAACCACAAAAAACTATTGGTCTGAAGGAGATTGAAAAATCATATCAGCGTAATAAAGCCGGATCCGAAGCCAATTTCAATGCAATAGAAGCAGAAACCAACGGACAAAAGCTAGGCATCAAATCGAAGTTGTTCCTGCTTCAAGCTGATATTGTTCAGAATATCCGTTTCCAACGTGTTTCGTTTGAACGTAGTGCAAGACTGCTCGAAAAAGCCGGAATTCCATTCGACATCATTGTATATCCAAACCTGGTTTCTGCCCGCATGGGAAAACCTCATGTCATGGCCGATTATATCAAGAGAACTTTTGCATCTATTGATTTCGCTAAGCACCGCGTCATAGCGGTCGACGACACTTGCTTTGCCAACTCGCGCTATTACGTCGACATGAATCACCTTAATCCACAAGGGGCAAATCAATTGACCCGTTTTATCTACAACACGATTTCTGCTGAACAATGACACAGCGTCGCAGGGGTTTTCGCAATCGATACAGAAGTAACATGCCGTATGCGGAAGTGTTGATGAAGGATGTGCAAGGCTTGCTGGCAGATGTCTTTTCGTGGATACGCAATGGATTCACCTTGCCGGTCATCGTCGTTTATCCTGATTATCCGAGTAAAAAAACGACGATTTACAAAATTGCTCGCAACCTCGGATATCGTATCACCAACAAGCGACTTGAACGAGCACGACATGTACTTTGGTTTCACGATACTACGCATGCAAGCTCTGAGCTGCTAGTCCAGACATACCCGGGCAAAACCATTCTTAATCGATCATGCACCGACATTTCCAAAAAACATGTCGATGCAGTTCATCAGCGCGTATTCGGCTATTCGACGATTATTGATCCCACCCAACACACCGGTTTAGCGGTAGCTAAAAGCGACATTAATGCGCTTCACGATGGAGAAATCATTCGTTGT
>JAIYBR010000081.1 GCA_027488435.1 Flavobacteriales bacterium | reverse complement strand
TGTTTGAGTAAATTTCTTCGATGAATCATCTCTTTCGATAAATAGCAGTATCACAGCGATTCTCTGAAACAGAGTACGAGTCAATCTGTGGCGAGCTCTCACTTTTACAAGCCGCAATTGACCATAATACGCCTATAAATCCGTTGCTTGTGCGGGCCGGCATTGCTAGTTTATATCTCTATGCGATGGGCAACAGCCAACAATGCGATGAAGTAGCTGTGTTTATAAACTCTATAGTAAAGCAAGATTTCTCCTCTCCTTGGTCTGATAATGTTATGAAGCTGTCGGATAATCTATTCGCTGATTTGCAGATGGGCAGAGTCGGTTCTATTCTGGAAAAAATCAATGAACAGAAGTCATTAACGGCGGCCAATTCCGCTAATGAGCTGGTCTCATCACTCCATGATTCGCGTTTGTCCGGACTTTATGAGAATAAGGTGGATGAACTCAACATTGATTTTACGGTTCAGATTCTCCCGTTTCCTCTTGAAGTAATCGATCCACGTATCGTTCGTATAGCACCAGGAAAGGCGAATGAGTTGCATCGACATGCGCATGAAACGGTTTTTATCTTCTTGGAAGGCGAAGGAAAGGTAGTCGTAGATCAATTCGAGAATCTCGTAAAGCCGGGCGATTTCGCATTCATTCCTCGCTGGTGTAATCATCAATCTATCAATACAGGAACAACAGATCTCGTATTTTTAGCTGTCGCCGATTTTGGACTTACAGGAAAAAGTTTCGTGGGAAATTATCACAAAACAGCTCGCTTAAAGGCCCAATAGAGTTTCTATGGTAACAGGTGAATCTTGCTCTGCTCTATGTGCATATAGGTCGAAGTGAACTGGCTAGTGTTCTTGATCCTTTGGGTTGACCTTTTATGAGATGGTCGCAGCGAATAAAGTTCCTCGAAAGCTCCGCACCTAATCGTATTATGCCATTCAATTCGATTTGTTTTGTGATTGTAACTAATGTGACTGTATCGGCAGCACAAAAGTGAAATCTTTGCACTGTGAAAAACATCATTCGAACGTATCGAAAGACAATCGCAGGTTTAGTTGCAGGTGCTGCTGCAGGCATTGCTTATTATGCTCTAGTCGGTTGTTCGAGTGGTTCATGTTCCATTACTTCGAACCCATGGAACAGCACGCTGTATGGAGCTGCGATGGGTGTTTTAACGGTAGGATGGCCTGAAAAGAAGCAAACAACAAATTCAAGTATACATGAGTAATCCAACAATTATCGACGTGCGCACCCCCGCTGAATTTATGGGTGGCCACGTTCAAGGAAGCATCAATATTCCGCTACAAGAAGTACCAACGCGTATCGCAGAGATTAGCGCGATGCAGCAGCCGATTATTTTCTGCTGCGCAAGCGGCAATCGCAGCGGGCAAGCGACTATGTTTCTGCGTCAGCATGGAATCGATTGCAGCAACGGTGGTAGCTGGTTAGATATAAATGGAGCATTTTAAATCAATGGAAATACTAAATTCAATCAAACAACTGCTGGGCTTCGGCCCTAAAACTGATTACCGTGAATTGGTAAAAAACGGTGCGCAAATTATCGATGTGCGCACGCCGGGTGAATTCAAGGGTGGCCACATCAAAGGAGCGATCAACGTTCCATTGCAGAATATCGCGTCGCAGTTGAGCCGCATTCGAAATGATAAGCCGGTCATTACTTGCTGTGCCAGTGGTATGCGTAGCGCATCGGCTAAGTCTATATTGAAATCAAACGGCTATTGTGAAGTGTACAATGGAGGTAGTTGGATGAGCTTGGATTCTAAGCTCTGATAGTTCTCTGCATTGCGTACCTTTGCAGCCGTTATGAGTTACACTGTAGTTATTGTTGGTCGGCCCAATGTTGGCAAATCGACCCTTTATAATCGTCTTACGGGAACAGATGATGCCATCGTAGATCCTACGGCCGGTGTGACCCGTGATCGTAAATACGGTATCGGTGAATGGGGGCGTAAGTCCTTTGTTGTAATTGATACAGGAGGTTTGGCCGAAGAGGATGAGGCTGGATTCGAGCGAGAAATCAATTCGCAAGTTGCTCTAGCTGTGCAGGAGGCCGATATGGTTCTTTTCCTGGTGGATGGTAAGGAAGGCGTCACGGATGGAGACCGAATGATTGCGCAAAAAATGCGCAAGTCGAAGCGGGAAATCGTTTTGCTTTGTAATAAGGTCGATACTTCAGACAAAGAAAGCTGGATTAATGAATTCTGGGAGTTAGGGCTTGGTGACCAAATCTGGCCCATCAGTGCTAACAACGGATACGGCACCGGTGATTTGATGGAATACATCGCGACGAAGATTCCCTCTGAAGAAGAACTGGAGGAGTCTGAGCTTCCTAAAATAGCCATTGTAGGCAAACCCAACGTGGGTAAGAGCTCGCTTATCAATGCCCTAACCGGAAAAGACCGGGCGATTGTAAGTGATGTGGCAGGCACCACACGCGACGCCATAAATACAGTTTACAAGGCATTCGGTAGGGAACTTATTCTCATTGATACTGCAGGTTTACGCAAGCGCAAGCTCATCGATAATGACATCGAGTTTTACAGTTCTATTCGCACCATCAAGGCCATTCGCAACAGCGATGTGTGTTTACTGCTCATCGATGCCACCGAAGGGATTACTCGACAGGATTTATCCATATTCAAAGAAGTTACTGAAGCCAATAAGGGCATCGTTATTTTAGTCAACAAGTGGGATCTGGTAGAGAAGGATCACAAGACGGTTGATCAGTATTCGGCCGAGCTGAGGCAAAAGTTGGCACCTATGACAGATGTGCCCATTTTCTATACATCGACCGTTACCAAGCAGCGCATTCTAAAAGCACTGGAAAAGGCAGTAGATGTAGCACAAAATCGCAAGGTGAAGATACCGACAGCCAAATTGAATGAAGTGATGCTGCCGCTTATAGAAAATTATCCGCCACCCATCTATAAAGGCAAGGACGTAAAGATCAAATACGTTACACAGCTTCCAACGAAATCTCCGGCGATTGCGTTTTTCTGCAATACGCCTCAATACATCAAGGAGCCTTATATGCGTTACCTCGAGAATAAATTGCGTGAGCATTTTCATTTTGAGGGAATACCGGTTCGGTTGTACTTCCGAAAAAAATAGGCGAAAAAGTTTCAGGGCAAACATTTTCCGTTTTACTTCGTAATAACTGAAAATTTTTTTCAATGAAAAAACTATTGCTATCAATTGCTGCTGCATGCCTTTTCCTAAATGTTCGTGCGCAAAGTGACTCAGCGTATTTCGAAGTCGGAATGAATGCAATCAGATTGGTCACGATGGGAGTTGGTGATGGTGAGATTGAATCCGATAAGTGGAATCCCTACATGTTTACCTGTAATCTCGGAATCAAGCGAATAAGTTTGCGTTTCGGAGTGGGTTACGAGTCGGTTTTTCGCAGTGAGTTGCCTTCTTCTGCCAATGGCCAAACTTCTTCCGATACATCGTCCATTAAATCGGATATGCGCTTTGGCCTCGGCTGGGAAATTGGCCTTGGTAAGAAATGGGATGTAAGGTTAGGTGCCGATTTCATCATGGCTCAACGAACTTCGACTTTCACATCTAACTTTATGGGCGAGGCTAACGTTGCAATTGAGAATAAACTTGAAAATGTGATGAGAGAGAGAGGTGTTTCTCCTTTCATTTTTCTGCAGTATCATGTAACTAATAGGGTTAGTTTGGGTACCGAAATCTTGTGGCGTTTTTCCAGTTATACGATTGTCGAAACCGATGATAGTAATTTGAATTCCACAACTCTTGTGAGGAATTTTGAGGGTAATAAACGCTTTCTTCAAGCCCCCAGTGCGTTATTCGTTAGTGTACGGTTTTAATTCAGGTTTTAGCCATGAAGAACTATTTGCTTTCTATTGGTTTTCTGACGACAGTCCTGATTTTTTGCTTCACTTCTTGTAAGCCTGAAGAGGTTGCTCCCTTGAAGCGAATGCCTGTGCTTCCTGCCGAGGTGTATGATTACGCAACTCCTGCTCGAGAAACCTTCTTCGAACCTTTTGGCGACTCCATTATCAATAACCATGTGGCCACCTTGGGACGTGTGCTTTTCTATGATCACCAACTCTCGCTCAATAATCGGGTTTCTTGTGGCAGCTGCCATAAGCAGCAGTATGGTTTTGCAGACAATCGAGCGTTTAGTCCAGGTTTTCAGAATGCGTTGACGACTCGAAATACACAGACAATCGGAAACACAGGAACTCAACGAGGATTCTTTTGGGACCTTCGCGAGGAAATTCTGGATCACATGGTGCTCCAGCCAATTGCCAATCATGTGGAGATGGGACTTGATGATACACTTTTACTGGAAGATCGTATCCGTCAAATTGAATATTATATTCCATTGTTTCGAAATGCATTTGGAAGCGAAGAAGTCAGTACTAGAAAAATTGGATTGGCCCTTGCGCAATTTGTCAAGTCTGTGACCTCTGTTAGTTCACGTTACGATCAGGGTGCTATGATGGTATTGGGCAGCGATTTTAGCGGCAATGTCAATCATGTGCCTTTCCCAAACTATACC
Source organism: Flavobacteriales bacterium (assembly GCA_027488435.1). Taxonomy (GTDB): domain Bacteria; phylum Bacteroidota; class Bacteroidia; order Flavobacteriales_D; family Sanyastnellaceae; genus JAIBBG01. The sequence goes on along the minus strand of JAIYBR010000081.1, from coordinate 869 downwards.
GAGATGGAAAATCTAGGTAAGCATGTTTTCTTTATGAAGTTCGCATGTTCGCAGTGCCATGGTGGAGTTAATCTCGATGGAAGTTTATCGGCACCGAAGAATATTGGTTTGGACGCAAACTACACAGATGCCGGAATGCCCGGAGTGGATGAAAGGGGACGGGTTCGTAACGGCTTCTTTAAAACACCGTCCTTACGCAATGTCCAATTTACCGCTCCTTACATGCATGATGGACGTTTCCGAACGCTGGAACAAGTAATAGAGTTTTATAACTCTGGCGTGCAGCCACACCCTCAGTTGTCTGAAGAGTTGCGCGTGCGTGAGCAGGGAGGACTCACTTTCGAGCATCTTGGACCGGTTATTCCATTTGACCAAGTTCCAACAGATGGTCGTGTTCTGCCTCAGAGAATGTTTATGACTGGAGAAGAAAAGTCTGCGCTTGTAGCATTCTTGAAAACACTCACAGATTATCAGACTTTGACAGATCCAAAGTTTAGTGATCCGTTTCAAGTCGTTGAGTGAGGATAGAAAATTAGTTTAGCTTCAATAGCCAAATGCTTTGTCGCAGTTCGTTGTACCAAGCTTGGCGCACAATCCACTCCTTGTCGCGCTGCAACGTGGTCTCGACTCTTTCGAGTGCCTCTGCTAACGAGAGTTTGTTTTCCTCATACATGTCCATTCTGTCCAAGTGACTTATAACGAAATCTGCAATTGCGCTGGGAAGCTTAACCCTGTGGGTACTTCGATGGAAAATGAAAGCTAATTCTGTGATCTCTGCATTGCGAGATATTTCGCGCATGCTGACGCCCTGCCATATTAAATAGAAACCGGGTGTTTCAATAGGATCAGGTAAGTTATTTTTGATGGCA
>JAIYBR010000207.1 GCA_027488435.1 Flavobacteriales bacterium | reverse complement strand
CTTCCCACCTTCGGACCGGTCTGTCCGAAGCGAGCATTTTCAGAGGCTATGGTCAAATCGCAGACAACGTGTAACACGTGCCCACCACCAATAGCGTATCCATTTACCATGGCTATAACCGGCTTGGGCATTTCTCGAATCCGCTTATGAAGGTCAAGTACATTGAGGCGTGGCACTCCGTCTTCACCTATATATCCGCCAACGCCTTTCACATTCTGATCGCCACCGCTGCAAAATGCTTTGTCGCCCTCGCCTGTAAGCACTATCACGGCAATGTCGGCGCGTTCGCGGGCAATATCCATGGCATCAATCATCTCGATATTGGTTTCAGGTCGAAACGCATTATACACCTGCGGGCGATTAATGGTGATCTTCGCGATTCCTTCAAAGTACTCAAAGCGAATATCGGTGTAAGTCTTAATGGAGGTCCAGGTTCTCATGGTATTGCTTGATTTGCTGCTTATAACAATTGGGTGCGAAAATAGTTAGCCGAAATGGAATTAACGTAGGAGAATCTCCTCGCTGATTGGCTAGTTTGAGTTCATTCCAATATGCTGAATGCATTCTCATACGAAAAAGAGAGTCACCACGAAACGATGGCGATATATCTTCGCGCCATGGCCCTCAAAGAAGAAATCGCACGCAGAAAGACCTTTGCAATCATATCGCACCCCGATGCCGGAAAGACTACACTCACAGAGAAGCTACTCCTTTTTGGTGGAGCAATTCAAACAGCGGGAGCGGTAAAGAGTAATAAGATTACCAAGACAGCTGCTTCCGATTTTATGGAAATCGAACGCCAGCGTGGAATTTCCGTTGCTACTTCTGTCATGGTGTTTGAGTACAACGGAATGCAAGTCAATCTTCTCGATACGCCCGGTCACAAAGATTTCGCAGAAGATACCTATCGCACCTTGACCGCGGTAGACAGTGTGATTTTGGTTATCGATAGCTCTAAAGGCGTCGAAACACAAACACGAAGACTCATGGAGGTTTGTCGCATGCGCGACACGCCTGTCATCGTGTTTATTAATAAAATGGATCTCGAAGGCCAGGATGCTTTCGATTTGCTCGATGAGTTGGAAGACGAATTGAATATTAAAGTCCAGCCGCTTTCATGGCCTATCAGCAAAGGATATTCGTTTAAAGGAGTTTACAAACTCTACGATAGGACAATTAATTTATTTGAATCACTCAAAACCAAGGTGAGCGAAGAGATTGTGTCTATCAGCGATTTGAATGATCCTACGCTCGATCAGTTGGTAGGGGAATACGCGCAGCAACTTCGTGAAGATGTGGAATTGATCGAGAGTGTTTACGATCCATTCGACCGCGAGAAATACTTGCAGGGCAAATTGGCGCCTGTGTTCTTCGGTTCGGCCATGAATAATTTCGGGGTGAAGGAGTTGCTCGATAAATTTTTGGAGTTGGCGCCAACTCCTCAGCATCGTGAGTCGAGCGCTCGTGTAGTTGAACCTGAGGAAGCCAAATTTTCTGGATTCGTATTTAAGATTCACGCCAATATTGATCCACGTCACCGCGATCGCATCGCATTTCTACGTGTGTGCAGCGGAACCTTTGAGCGCAACAAGTTTTACCATCATGTTCGGTTAGATAAAGACTTCAAATATCCGAACCCCGTTACTTTCATGGCATCGGCCAAAACCACGATTGATGAGGCCTATGCGGGCGATGTAATTGGTCTTTACGACACCGGCAATTTCAAGATAGGCGATACATTGACCGAGGGCGAGACCATGATGTTTAAGGGGATACCGAGTTTCTCCCCAGAGATTTTCAAGGAGCTGGTAAACAAGGATCCGATGAAATCGAAGCAACTTGAAAAAGGCATCCGTCAGTTGACGGAAGAGGGCGTGGCTCAATTGTTCATTCAAGAGCCCGGCAATCGCAAAATCGTGGGAACTGTTGGTGAACTTCAGTTTGAAGTTATTCGCTACCGACTGGAACATGAGTATGGTGCGAAGTGCGAATTCGAATCGAAGACTTTTTACAAGGCGTGTTGGATAACCACCGATCATCCCGAGAAACTGATTGAGTTCCGACGTATCAAAGGGCAGAACATGGTCAAGGACAAAGACGACAACGATGTTTTCCTCGCCCCATCCTCATTTATGTTGGATATGGAACGGAAGAATTACCCGGAACTTGAGTTTCATTTCACCAGTGAATTTAAGGTTGCGCATGCGTGAGCTTATTCTCCTCCGGGGATTGCCAGGCAGCGGAAAAACCACGCTTGCAGGAGTGTTGAGTGAATATGGGAAATACCCCGTGTTTAGCGTCGACGATTATTTCACCGATGAGAGTGGGCGATATGAATTTCGATTTCAGGAAAATCATTTGGCTTACAAGCGTTGCGAGGATTCCGTAAAAGCTGCCATACAGCAAGGTTCAGAAAAGATATTGCTGCACAACACATTTACCCAGGAGTGGGAGATGGAGCCTTACTTCAAACTTGCGGCAGCGAATAATTATCGTGTGCATGTAGTCACTGTAGAGAATCGACATCATGGAATGAACATACACGAAATTCCGGAGGATCATGTAGAGCGCATGCGAAGCAAGTACAGTGTTAAACTCTGAGTTTCGTTTCGTCTCGAAGTTATTTAGCCCTTTTACAAGTCACTGAATCGAGCCACGAAATCGTCGCGTTTTTTCTTGTTGTTAATGAACATGTAGCTGTATTTATAACGACCTTCATCGAATCTTCGCTTGTCATCTTTTATCTCGCTCATTTTAGCACCGAACTCTTTATCGCTGCTTAAAATGTTCATGATGCCTAGTTTGTATTCGAAATAATACCAAACCGAAGGATCGAGCTCGAGATACATACGCAGCACATCGGCACCGCGTTTTTTCTCAATTTCGATTTTACCTTTCACATATTTGAATACTTGCTTTTTATCGATGCTTGCGATACCAATCTGCCCTTGGCTTTGGAAGGTTTCATCGATGGGATTCCATTTGAATTTGACATCGGCTAAATAGAATGTCGCCATCAGTTCTTCCGGAATCCTCTTCATTTGGCCACTCAAGCCAAGTTCAGAAATCAGTTTGTCCGACTTCTCTGTACCGAGCAACTCGACCAGGCTTTTTTCATACTTAGTTCGTGTAATATCAACCGGTTGAAGTGTCGGCCATTTTTCCAACTGCTCATAAATAGACTTCAACGAACTTTCGTCGATGGGAAAGTTGAGAATGGATACTCCGCTTGTCGAAATCTGATCCTCCGCCGTTCGGTAGAACACATCACCAACATTCGTAAATTTCATCACCCCGTAGTCCACGTTAAAATCCATTCTTCCATCGCCATTCATTTCACAATTAGACGTATTCAAGGCAAGCAAATTTCCGGGAAGCTTGGGTTGCTTAATTTTCTCTTTTGGACCAATAAGGTAGCGACCGGTTGATTTATCATGTGTGAGGTAACCCTCTGCCTTTATAATCGATTTGTCACTCTTTTCCCGAATGTCACTGAGGAATGCAGGATAAACCGTCATGGGCGAATCGCCGGTAATCATTACGCCCACCCCAAGTTTTGTCATGGTCATGTCGCGCAGCGAAGAGTCGACCGGTACATAAATTTCATCAGGATTTATCTCCGACCTGAACTTAAAGAAGGTCGCAGGCATCAGATCACAGTTGTGTAGAATGCGAACTCCTCCATCAAAAATGAGGTATCGGTTATTGGCGTGCATTTCAAAATCACCGTAATACTCAAATGCCGGTGACAAGAAAAACTGGGAGCCATCGGCAATTTTACCCTTGCCAATAGTTTGATAGGACGTGTCAACCTGAATATCATCGAGGTGAATTACTTGCTCTTTTTTCTGTTCATCAATAAAGGTAATATCGCCGGAGGCATTGTATTCTCGGCGACCTTTAATTTTCACGTCAGCATTATAAATCTGATGGTATTGCGTGACGTAATTGCTTAGGATTTGAGATTTGGTGAATGGCAGCATATTGGCAAAACGTTCGATTGTCACCTTGCCAGAATCGGGTGTGATTTTCGAGTCTGCAACTACGATGTATTTGATTTTTTGGCAGTACAGTTTACCCTTGCGCAAATCAAACTTGGCTTTTGGTGAGAGAAAGTTTAAGGAGTCCTGACCCTCAGCGACAGAGTAGAAGTTGGAGCGTTTTGCGTCTTCCGCGGTATCAATAAGCAGGTCATCGTTCAGGGGTTTCCTGTTCGATGAAAGGTCGAGTTCATCACGATCCATGAACCAGGTAAATTGATCCATGTAGCAGACATATTGGTTGGAAGGGAATTCGATTTTAGTTTCACCTCCATTGCTCTTGAAAATACCATCACGTCGATCAAAATCAACATCGGCATTTACGTTGTCGGTTTTAAATGCGAGCCCAGAGCTCATTTCTTCTCCGACGCCACGCATTTGAAAGGAGGAAGTATCGGAAAGGATTTTCCTTCGTGAATACTTCATCATATCCGATGTGAGCTTAGCACCGCTGAATTCCATGAAGCCATTTCCTGTCATACCAGTAGGTTTCAGATGCAGCGTGCCTGTTAAGGTTGCTTCATCATTGAAAAAATCAATGGGTTTGTTAATGCTCGAGATATCGAGATTGTCGCGTTTAGGTATAAACACCAATGCCGTGGAGTCGCTGTGTGCTTTAGGTACCTCTACTTTTCCACTTAACTCGCGGTTACTGAATTTGTAAGTGTTACCCGACATCGAGTCCGGGAGAAACAAGAACTCTTTCGATGATGCTGAAGCAGTCAAATAACTGAAATCGCCGCCACCCTTCAACCCTGAATAATTCAGCTTAAGTTCTGCCTTCACTTTCGCTTTTCCACCATAGGAAGGCATGTCGTTTCCTGTTTCACGAGTAAAGCCGAGCGAGTTGTCATCCATCAGAACGAGCGGCTCTGTGATATCAGGGAAGATGCCGCCGCTCACAAGCGTTCCTTCAAAGCGTAAATCCTTTTTACTGAAATTATCGAGTGAGTCGATGGTAAATGGTTGCAGTTGATAAAAGAATTTCTCCTTTTTGTAGGCCCCTTTCTGAATTTTCGGATCGCTCCAATAAACGAACGATGTCTTGGTACAGGTAAAAATGGGGTATTGCGGATAAGATTGACTATGGAACCCACCTTTGTTGGAAGGAGCGTCCACTTTCAAGAAGCCCTGAACATCTCGAATTACGCTTTTCACGCGTGATTTAGCAACCTGACCATATTCATTTCTTCCCAAGGACTCATCTTCCACGTAGATGCGACATGAGTCGACCTGAAGCAAATCGAGTTGAAATTTTTCATATGAAAAGAAGTATTCAGGACCGTTGAATTCAAGGTTTCCAGCATATACCCGTCCACCAAAAAAGAAATCGCGATTTTTTTTCAGCGTTACTTCCTTCTTGAGAGGCATAATATTCACGCGCTGTGAATCGGAGAGCTGGAAGTTGTCTACGCCTTTCAGCATGAGATCGTAATTCAGTAAACTCAAAAGACCGTTGGGGCCCGATTCCACTTCAGTGCTGAATTGTATAACGTCGTAATCACGCTTGCCAATATTATTTTCTATATACCAGTATAGTTTCGGACGCACAATAATATCGTGAGAATAGATGTCGTAGTTGATAAACCCTTTATTGTTCAGGTCGATGAGTACTGTGTTGATTTGTTCCTCGCTATATCGGTGGAATCGCGCTAATTCAAAAGCCGAGAACGAGTTACTTTTTATGTGATCAGCATATTGCTTCAATTCGTATAAAGGATGCGAGTCTGAAAGCCCCGACATTGTTTCATAGCGATTTTTCTTAAAGTAAGTATTCGATTCGAAAGCAGCATAGCGTTGGGTACTTCCATCGAGGCTGCCGAATTTGATGGATGGGTCATCGATATTCCATGTAATCGCTTCAAAATACATGTCGATGTTGTGATAGGAGTTTTGAAACGCAGATTTCGAAATGCCTTCATCGCTGCGCAATAAGATCAGTTTTCTCGTCTTTCTATCGAACGTAAATGACACGTCCGGATGTGTGATAGAGTCATTTTCCAAGTAGATCTGAATCTTAGCGTGAGCGGTATTGATTCGATCGGGTTTAATGGCGAACTCCTGACTTTGAGCAGTGAGAAACTTTTTGTTTTCGCGGTAGATTGTAATTACGGCCGGTTCCTCTGGCGATCCGCTTCCAATGAGCTGTGTGCCTGCCATGGTAAAGCCACCATCATAGTCGATGTTTTTATCGATATTCTGAATTTGTAGACGTTTGAAATAAGACTCGAATTTGGGATAGGTGGCATTTTCGGTCGACTTATCAGCCAGAATTTTATCGGTTAATCGCCCCTGAAGCGCTTGCTGAAAAAATTCAGTATGGAAAATAACGGAGTCGGCGCTGTAGGTTGTACTCTTCACGCGAATCAAATAATCTTTCAATTCAGCGAATGTTTTCGTTTCATCAAATCCGGCTCTTTTCCAATTCACCGTACCACGCTGTCCCGAAAATCGATACGAACCAGGAAAATACATGCCGGAAGTACCATAGATAAGACTGCTGTCGCCTTTGCTATAACAACAAAGATTTACTTTGCCAAACGAAACTGCAGGAATTGAGTCGAAAACGAAACTATAATCGTTGGAGGATACCTGCCATTGCATTGTTTCGTTCTGAAAAAAGGTGCGATCCCGAAAAAGTAGAGCAGAACTTTCAATCAATTCCGGAGCGAACTTTTTATTCTTTTTATCATTGATAACTCGCTGCAATACATCACTCCAGACTAAAAAGTCATTCTCATTCTTGCCTGAAACAGGGAACGCAATGAGTGCTTTTAAATATTCATGAAAGTCAGGAAAGACTTTGTTTTTGTTTTTGAGCATGGCATCGAGAACGTTGTATATCTGCTCGCGTTGGTTGGCTGTGAATGATGCGGCCTGCAACCAGATAGGTGCAAACTGTGCTTCTATTATCTCCCTTCCACGGCCCTGTCGGGCCGACTCAAATAAGTTGTAAAGTTCATTAACGCAATCGTTTTCTGTTCGTGTGAATTTCTCGAGCTTTTGTGAAAGTGCGATCGAAGCGATGAACAACAATGCGAGTGTGATGCAAAATTTGTTTGCAGACATGGCTGAATCTAGTTACTTAATTCCGCAACAATGCTAGCCAATTTTCAGAAGGAAAGGAAATGCAATCGGTTAAAGTTATACAATCGGATATGCACAGCCTCCAGCCATATGAATTGTTTAGGCGAGTAGTACTACACTGAAAAGGTTGTGCTATTCTCTGGTGAAGTATTGCTGTTTCTTCAATCGGCAATCGTTCATTTGAATGCTCAATTGTCCGATCAGGTCGTCGTTGGCAGCTACTTCCAGACGTTGTCGAATGTGTGGCCCGAAGTAAATAAAGTCTTGGTTGTTGCCTTCTTCAAATCGTGAAATGGAATTCTGTAACTGGTTGAGTATCGACTCAACATTTTTCATCATGGCTTCTAACTCGGACACCGGGGCATAGCTTGCGAAAAACTCCTTGCCTTTTTGTTGCGGAAATCGTTGCTTCAAGTCAAGCTTACATTGTGCTACCATTCTGCCGACTTCTTCCAGGGAGTCTTGCCACTGGGTTAATTTTTCATCGAGAATGGCACTATAATCTAGAGGATTGTACCGAACGATGCCGTATCGGCGACAACTGTCTTGATAGCTTGACCTGAGTTGAAAATACAATTCTTTGTATTCTGACTGTTTCTTAGGTAAGACTGACGGCATGGTCTCATGTTCGTTGTATAAAGACTGAAATGATCCTGCTAATGAAACTTTCTTTTTGCCTGTGATTGCTTTTTGAATTTCCCAATAAGTTGTATCATAATTTACACGAACTCCTACGGCCAAGTTGGCCGCTGAGAACAGTAGATTGTAGAGCGAATCTAGGGTGGGGTAGGGCGCTGCGCTACTGTTATTGATAGACTGAAATAAATCGTTGTGAAAGGTGCGCAATTTGAAAAAATCGCCATACACTTCGCTTTCAGTGCGCATAAGTTGTACACGCAATTCATCAGATTGTACTTTCAGTGGCCCCGTTAGAATGCGTGAAGCACAACCAATAGCTGACAATCCAAGTGCTATTAAAATCAAATTTCTCAACGAAGTCGATCGAGCGATTTTACAAGCTGCTCATCTTTCTTGATACCTCTCAACGCGATCATGTTGCAAAAGAAGGCCGCGAATGGCAGGAAGAAGGAAACCCCCAGTTGGAAAGATTCGCCTCCAATAACTTTCACAGCATTCATAATGTACAAACTCATCAGTGCAAAGGAGGCTGCGTAGAAAATAAAACTGATTCGAACGACAGCCATTTGGCGCATACGATTGGAATAAAGAAAAATAGCGAAGGCCGAAAAGATGGAAGCGATGGCCAATGGTATCGAAAAGTAATAGGTGGATATTTCTTGTATATCACT
>JAIYBR010000155.1 GCA_027488435.1 Flavobacteriales bacterium | reverse complement strand
GGGCGAAGGGCGAGGGACGAAGTTTTACAAAGATTGAATTCCCCTCGCCCCTCGCCCTTCGCCCCTCGCCCCTATAACTTCGCCCACACCAGCGCCATTAAAAGCAATAGCGAGATTACATTCAGCCAAACTCCTGCCTTCAGCATGTCCTTGCCGCGAATGTATCCGCTGCTGTATGCAATGGCATTGGGTGGTGTGCTCATCGGGAACATAAAATCGCAACTGGCCGCAATGGTAACGGGAATGGCAAACACCTCGGGCGATGCTCCTGAGCCTGCCGCCAGCGCAGCTACAATGGGAACGAATATGTTCACCATGGCTATGTTGCTCATCAAGGCCGTAATGACGAGTCCTGTTGCGCATAGCAGGCTTACAAATAGGAATGGACTACCCGTATTAAAAGTGGAGATCGCTGCAGTAAGCGTTTTCACCAAACCGCTTTGGTCGAAGGCAGTCGCCAGACTCATGCCTCCACCAAACATGAGCAACACACCCCAAGGAAGTTTTTCGGTATCTCGCCATTCGAGCAGTTGCTCCGATTTGTTGCTCGAGGGTATTAAGAAAAGGCAACCACCCATGATGAGCGCAATGGCCGTATCGCTGAATTCAATTCCAAGTGGCTTTAGGAGCAAACTAAACGGCTCTTGAAGCATCCATAAAATCGCGGTCGATACAAATACGCCAAACACAATTTTCTCCTCTCGCTTCCATCCACCGAGTAAAGCCAGTTCACTGCTTATGATGGCTTGGCCCAATGGGAAACGCCCCAATTTGTTGGGAAACACTCCCCACACCATAAGAGCATACGTGCATGCCAGCAATGCCAGCGAGAAGGGCAATCCCCATTGCATCCAATCGAAAAAACTAACGGTGTGAGCAAATGATTTGTCGAGAATACCCGCCATGCTGGCATTGGGCGGCGAGCCCACGAGGGTTGCTATACCTCCGATACTTGCGCCGTATGCTATCGAAAGCATCAGCGCAGTCGAGAAGTTGCGCGTTCCTTTGCTGGCGTTTGGCTCATTGGCCAGCAACATCACAACAGAACCCGCAATGGGTAGCATCATCAGGGTTGTTGCCGTGTTGCTGATCCACATACTGATAAAGTAACTGGCCAGCAAGAAACCGAGAATGATGTGGTTCGCACCAGTGCCCGTCCGCGCTACAATGTTCAATGCCAATCGGCGGTGAAGATTCCATTTTTCCATGGCCAGGGCTATGAGGAAGCCGCCCAAAAAGAGGAAGACATATCGATTGCTGTAGGCCAGGCAAGTCTTTTCCAAATTCAATACGCCCAAAAGTGGGAAGAGGATAATCGGTAACAGGGATGTTACTCCCATGGGAACACTCTCGGCAATCCACCAGATGAGCATCCAAGCCACAACACCCAGTACTTTCGATTGCGCTACATCGAGCCCGGCAGGTTGGAACCACCACAGCATCGCAAAGGCGAGTGGGCCGAGTAACAGCGACCAATATTTACTCATAGAATTCATGGTGGTCAAAAGTAACGAACACACCACATCGGGCGGTAAATTCGCGCCATGCAAGAGCGTGCAGTAAAAAAAAATCAAGTCCTGGAAATTGTCATCAGCGACATGGCATTCGGTGGTGTGGGCATTGGCAAATTGCAAACCGAACAAGGCGAATTCGCGGTGTTTGTGCAAAATGCTATTCCCGGTCAGCGCGTGTTGGCCCGTGTAGAAAAAGCGCAGAAGCGTTTTGCGGAATGTAAACTCGTTGAAGTGGTAGAGCCATCGCCTGATGAAGTTATGCTTCCCTATCAAGCGATACCAGGAGCGCCTTATGCGACATTGCCCATCGAGCTACAGCGTCAATACAAACGTCGCACAACCCTCGAGCTCTTCCGCCGAATAGGGAAGATTGCTCAAATCGAAGACTTGTTCGATGAGTACATCGAATCGCCTGCAACATGGCACTACCGCAATAAAATGGAGTATGCTTTTTCGGTCATCCGATTTGATTTGGATGAGAAAAAGGAGTACGACGATTTTGGCCTTGGGTTTAAGCACCGAGGCACGTGGTGGTGTGTAGAAAATTTGGATAACGACTCCGGATTGTTTGATAAGGAATTAGAGGAGCGACTGCGAAATATTCGTCAATGGTGCGTGGAAACAGGCCTTCCTGCATGGCACCCGCCGGCACATCATGGTTTCTTCCGTTACCTCGTGGTGCGTAAAAGTTTTGCTACAGACGAGCTACTTGTCAATTTAGTGACATCCGAAAAGGGATTGGACGAGTTCAACACGCAAGCGTTTGTGGTTTGTCTGCAACAACAATTTGGCTCACGACTTGCTGGTGTCATTCATACTATCAACCCCAACACGGGAGATCGCATCGACCCGCTTTCGGGGCAAACGAATTTGCTGTGGGGTAGGCCTGTCATCGTTGAAACAATTCACGGGCTTACGTTTGAAATCAGCATGACCAGTTTCTTTCAAACCAACCCGCGAAGTGCGGAAAAACTCTACGCGAAGGTATTGGAGTATGCCGGCGTTCAGGAAACGGATGATGGTTCGATTATCCTCGATTTGTTTTGCGGAACGGGAACCATCACGCAGTTGCTGGCCAAGCAAAGTAGCCGGAAAATTATCGGTGTCGACATCGTTGAGGCGGCGATTGAAGATGCACGCAGAAATGCAGAGAGAAACGACGTCCATAATTTGGAATTCTTTGCGGCCGATGTAGGAAAGTTCTTACTCGAATTTCCGCAGTATCAAGGCAAGATTGGCTGCGCAGTGCTCGATCCGCCACGTGGAGGAATCGCTCCAAAAACACTTCGAAAAATTATTGCACTCGGGGCACGACGAATCGTTTACGTCTCATGCAATCCTGCAACACAGGCGCGCGATACCATTGACTTGATTGCGGCTGGATATTCACTGCGACGCATCAGCTTAGTCGATCAGTTTCCGCACACATCGCATGTGGAAACAGTTGCTTGGTTTGAAATGGAATAATGTGTTTGTGTATTTTTGAACGCATGACCAAAGAGCCAACACTCATATTGAACGCTAAACAAATCAACCAAAAGCTGATTCGAATGGCGCATGAAATTCATGAGAATCACTACAAGGAAAAAGAGTTAACGCTCGTGGGGGTTGCAGGCCGCGGAAGTCAGCTTGCTGAGCGACTGTCTAAATTATTGTCGGAAATCAGTGAGATCAACATTCTTCTCGAAGAAATACAGCTGAATAAGGAAAAGCCCTTGACTGCGCCGCTTCATTATTCAGGTGAACTAAAATCCTTAAAGGGGAAATCGGTAGTACTTGTCGACGATGTGCTTAACAGTGGTAAAACGCTCATGTATGCATCACGTTTTCTGCTGGATGTTGATCTCAAGTCGCTCACAATTGCAACACTGGTGGATAGATTTCATCGGAAGTTTCCCATTCGACCGGATATCGTGGGGCTTACTCTTTCCACTAATCTGCGCGAGCATGTAACGGTGAATTTGAACAAGGGAAAGGAAGCTGTCTATCTCGCCTGATTTTTTTTATTTCTTTGACTTCAATAAATCAATCACTTCCTGTTGTTGGTTAGCAACTTCCCGAATCTGTGATTGAAGCGCCGACAGCGTTCGATTTT
>JAIYBR010000263.1 GCA_027488435.1 Flavobacteriales bacterium | reverse complement strand
GTGCGCGAGGTTGAGGAGGAGTGTTCCATTCACAAACTAGAGCTCGCGCATCACCTAATTACCACCTATCACACCTATTCTTTGAAGGGCGAACAGGTATTGAAATCGACTGATTGGTATGTTATGAAACATGCAGGTAACGACCAACCTTCGCCTCAGTTGATGGAAGGTATTTCCGACGCGCAGTGGATTGCTCCCGAAAACTGGAAAGAAATCGTGTTGGACAATACCTATCCTTCTGTTCTGGATGTGATGGATGCCTTTACAAAATCCCGGCGCTAGCTCATTTCTTCAACATGGAGAAATGTTGAATTGGGTTTGGTCCGTTATACAAGTGAATAACATATACGCCGCTTTCCCAATCAGAACCATCGATAGGTTGGGTGAGCGCATTGCCTGTAATGTTAGCCATTACTCTCCCCGTCATGTCATAAATCACAGCATGACTGAACTCCGATTTTAAAACAGGCAGACGAAAAGTTTCGCTGAATGGATTTGGATAGATGGCCCCGGTTTTTTCTTCAACTTCCTGAATGGAGGTGATACATGGTCCGCTGGCATAGCTGGTTACACCGCCGTAATTGGTTGCTTCGCATGAGTTGCTGTAGGTCATGCCATTGCAGCCGCAAACAGGGTCGAAAATGGCCGGACACATAACGTTGAGGTTGATGAGCGAAGAATCTACGCATGTTACAATGCTGCATGCGCCAAGGCAGTTTTGCTCTGATGTGAAAAAGAAGTCGTTATAGTCATATCCGTTTTGCCCAACATAGGAGCAACCGCTGGTCATCACGCAGCCACCTTCTCTTAAAGCCCACCCGAGTGGCATGGCGCACTCACCGAACTCTATCATGTTGGGTATTCGTCTGCATCCATTTTCTGAACATGGGCTGTTGGTGTAATTGGTAACTCCACCGTAATAAAAAGCCATGCACGAGTTGGAATATTCTATGCCATTGCAACCACATACAGGATCATTGGTTGGCGCACAATCGACCAGATACCCTTGTTCTATTTGCCAGTTGTTCACGCAATCGGTGAGGAGGTTTCCGCAGTTTTGCTGGCATTGTAATGCAGTCGAATAGAAATTGGGGCTGAAATCGATATTACCGATCACATAACCGCACCCGCTTGTTGGGACGCATGAGCCACTCATCCAGGTATAACCTAAAAACATATCACACATGCCGAAATCGAGGCCCGACATATCCATGCAGGGGCTGTTGCATGCGCCGGGTGTCCAGGATGTCACACCATAGAAGTTGGTGGCCTCGCATTCGTTGCCATACGTAACACCGTCGCAACCGCATACAGGATCCCAAACGGTCAGACACCCTGTTTCCGGATTGATGAGAGTGGAATCAATGCATGCTTGCGAACTCATGAAGGAGTATTGCAGCAGCGTGAAGAATACTATTAGAATGGTAGCTTTTGTGTTCATTGTAGTGTGTTGTTTGAGTGAGTGACGCTGTGCACTAAAGTTTGGTTGCATGTTGGTTTGGTAGGAACTTCTTACGTGAATCTAGTCCATTTTGGATATATGCAAGTTGATTGTTGTTAGAAAATTACCCTTATATTAGCCATGTTACATCCTTCAATGATATAGATTGTAGCAGGTGAAAAGCACACTGGCCATATTGTTCATTTTTCTGTATGCTTTGACCTTTGGTCAATCAGACAGAACTGGTACGCCTGTTTCCTGGAATCAACAGCTAACGCTTTCCGTTAACCAGGAGTGGGTTGAAGGGGCGAATCTTACTAGTTTACTTGCTGAAGACATCATTCAAGAAAACGTAAGGACGTTGCCTTATCGTTTTGCCTACGCAAAAGCTGTTTCATGGACTATGGAGAATAGTGGAAGTTGGGTGAATCTTGAAAATGGAGACAGGCTTTGGATTTTGGGCATTGAATACGAGAGAGCGCGGTCTATATCGGTATCATTTGAACATCTTCATCTGCCTGCCGGAGGAAAGTTGTTTGTCTATTCCGATAATCGTGGCGACTATTTCGGACCGTTGAATGGAGGGTTGGCGATTGAAACAGGTTTGACGTTGCCACACATTCGAGGTGAACAAATTTTCATAGAGTACTACGAGCCGCGATCAGCGAGAGGCGAGGGTAGCTTGAAGGTAAACCATGTTGCGGGTGCTTATCGCGAATCCTCATCAGCATCTGCTGATTCACTTGCGTGTGTAGAATGGATTACAGGTGGCCTCAACCAGCAAAATATAGAACGCTGTGGTTCTTCTGTGATGCGAGTTTTGGTAGATCATGGTCAGCGTTATGCCACTTCCTTTTTAATAAATAACTCACAGAGTAATGTCACCCCATATGCCGTTATGGCCTCCTCTTCTATCATAGGTTCTACTTCCTCTCTTTCTTTTCAGTTTGGATTGGACGATAACAGGTGTTTAATTGAATCAAGTTCGTGTGACTTATTTACGGTTAACGGGGCTGAGTTGGTTTGTCGTGATTCTATCGCAGGCTTGTCACTTCTTCGGTTGAATCAGGCCCCACCTGCTGAGCAAGCTGTTTACTATGCCGGATGGAATGTAGGTGAGATACCGAGTGATTTTTACTATTGTGTTCAGCATCCTATGGGCATGGCCAAGAGTTATGCGCAGTATCAGGGTCCCTTTTTGGCTGGATCGAATGCCATGCCATATTCTTTTGGCTTGTCTAATTCGAATGTAGGTTCAACTTCGGAAGGGAGTGTAGGTAGCCCATTATATGACAGTGAATTCAGGGTCGTTGGTGTTTTTGTGGGAGGGAACTCGCATTGTGAAGAAGAGAATGGTGCGGATTATTTCGTGATGCTTAAGGACGTGTGGTCAACTTTCAAAGCATTTCTCGACCCACTTCAAACAGGTGAAGAAAAGATACCTGGTCGAGAAACGGCGCAAGAGCCTTCGGAAAAATCAAATGAGTGGATTGTCTATCCAAATCCGTCTTTCAAAGAGCTGAGAATTCTCTCTTCAAATAACCTTGAAGTTTATGACTGGGAGTTGTATGATGCGTCCGGTAGGTTGAAGCTTCATTTGCGCTCCTCTGCGGCACTCGATGTTTCCTCTCTCGAGGACGGTGTCTATGTTGCGAAAGCAATCACTTCGGAGGGAGTTATAACAACACCTGTGCTGATCTCAAAATAATAAGCCGAAGACGCAAATCTTCGGCTTGTCGTTATGTGGGCTAAATAGAGTTAGTCTTCGTCATCGGCGCCACCGTCGTCATCCGCCATATCGGCTTCAACGTCATCGTCGTCATCGCTTTCTCCGATGTCATCCATATCATCGTCACCGCCTCCTTTGAAGCTCTCGAAATCTGACATAGCAGCACCTTCATTTTCTTGATTCTCTTCATCATCAACCTTCATGTTCTTGTCGATCTTGAAAAGATAAATCGTGTCATCGGTGCGTACTTCCAGCGCCTTGATGAATTGGCCTTTCGGAGTTACAAACGAAACCAGATTCTCATTTTCGAAACCATTTGGATAGTGCTCGTTGATGAGATCGATGTGCTCTTGAGTGAGCGTGTTGTAATCTTTAATGACTCTTTTAATGGGTGCAGCCATAACCTTTGATCTTGTAGATTATTGATTTAATATCCATGCAAATATGAGGGGAGCGACGATAGTTGCATCACTTTCGACAATAAATTTTGGAGTAGTGATGTCGAGCTTGCCCCAGGTGATTTTTTCGTTCGGAACAGCCCCGCTATAACTTCCATAGCTGGTGGTGCTATCTGAAATTTGACAGAAGTAACTCCAGAATGGAATGTCATGCATTTCCATATCCTGGTAAAGCATAGGCACAACGCAAATTGGGAAGTCGCCCGCAATACCGCCGCCAATCTGAAAAAATCCAACACCTTTACCCGCTGAATTGTCGATGTACCATTTGGCCAACCATGTCATGTATTCAATACCGCTTTTCATGGTCGAAGGATTGATTTCTCCTTTGATGCAGTAGCTGGCGAAAATATTTCCCATCGTGCTGTCTTCCCAGCCGGGAACAATAATGGGCAGGTTGCGTTCTGCCGCGGCTAGCATCCACGAGTTCTTCGGATCAATTTGGTAATACTCTTCCAATACACCACTGAGGAGCATTTTGTACATGTATTCATGCGGGAAGTATCGCTCACCTTTCTCATTGGCGCCTTTCCATAATGCGTGTATGTGCTTTTGCAGACGTCGAAACGCTTCTTCTTCCGGAATGCATGTATCGGTAACGCGATTTAATCCGCGCTCCAACAAATCCCACTCTTGTTGTGGAGTCAGATCGCGGTAATTGGGCACACGCTCGTAATGATTGTGCGCAACCAAGTTCATGAGGTCTTCTTCCAGGTTGGCACCGGTGCAGGAAATGATATCGACTTTCCCTTGGCGAATCATCTCGGCCAGGGAAATCCCCATCTCTGCCGTAGACATAGCACCCGCGAGTGTGATCATCATTTTTCCGCCCTCGGTGAGGTGCTGCTCATAGCCCTTGGCAGCATCTACCATGGCCGCGGCATTGAAGTGCAGGTAGTTCTCCTGCATGAATTGCCGTATTGAATTGTATTTACCCATTTTTAGCGTGTGGAAAATCTGCCTGAATGGCCAATTAAAAAAAAAAAAAAAATGAAAAAATCAACGTGGATTTGAACAATTTTTTTCCGAGAAGTTAGATTTTAACTTTCTTGAACGGAAATCAGCGTCTGCCGCGGCTTTGCAACGAGTATCGCATGACAAATGCTATGACTTGTCTTTTTACTTTGTTGTCGTGCTCCTTGTTTAAGGTGTCGTTCAGTATGTATTGAAACTTGAATGAGCAGTATTCGTGTTTGATACTATTGACCTTTAAAACCATGCTCCCCGACTGAATAAGATCATGCAGGTCGTTCAGCGCGAAGATGATTTCTTTCTCAATTTTTTCCAGCTGATCGATTTGAGAGATGTCTAACTCAAAGTCAATGTTGCTTTTCTTCAACTCACGACGTGTGTAATTGATAATCTGGCTCGCGAAAACGTTGTTGTTGGGAATGTAAACGATATCGTCGTCGTCATTGAGCAGGTGCACATTCGAAAGGGTAATGTCGATAATCTTTCCTTTCGTGTCGGCAATCTTAACTGTGTCGCCAATATTGACGATGCGCGCGAAAGTCATGTACATGCCATTGATGAGATTGGAGATGTAATCCTTCGTAATCAAGACCAATGCGGCGGCCAGCAGACTCAGTGTCGTGATGGCTTCTTTCATGCTAATACTGAACAAAGACAAAACGAGCACGCCAAAAATCAACCCATATACCAAACGGGCAATTTGTGAGAGACCCGTTGTGAAGTTGTCTTTCTTAACGCCACCTTGAGGTCTATAGAAGGCAATGGTCATCAAGCGCGCTGCTTCGATTGCCAGGAATACTACCAATGCTTGATAAAGTGTCGCAGCAAAACGCTCGGGTGGGTCGAGCGTGTTTACTAATGAAATGAAGCTCTTCCTCAGACTCACCAGAATGATGAGTAATACCGATGCATTTACCCCTTTGGAAAACGTGAGCAGTTTCATATCACTAATCGTAATAACCCAAAATCTCGAGTACGTCTTTCGGTTTCTGCTCCGGTGCCCAGAGCTTGTATTTCAGTTTCCCTTTGCTATCACGGTCAATCAGCACGTGCTTTGGCTGCGGCATAAGGCAATGGTGAATGCCGCCAAAACCACCGAGCGTATCTTGATAGGCTCCTGTGTTGAAGAACCCAATATATTGTGCTTGATCCGGATAGAATCTCGGGAGATAAATAGCATTGGTGTGTTGCTCCGAATTGTAGTAGTCGTCGCTGTCGCAGGTGAGTCCTCCCAACAAAACACGTTCGTAGTTTTCATGCCAGTTGTTGATGGGAAGCATGATGAAGCGCTTGTTGATGGCCCAGCTATCAGGAAGTGTCGTCATGAACGAAGAGTCAATCATGTTCCACTTCTCGCGATCGTTCTGTTCTTTCTGATACAGAATCTTATAAATGGCTCCACCGCTTTCACCTACTGTAAAAGAGCCGAACTCCGTGTATATGTGCGGAACCGGAACACCCGCGTCGTCACAGGCATTTTTCACCTGACGAAGAATTTCGGTTACCATGTATTGATAGTCGAACGAGTAAGCGAGTGAATTCTTAATCGGGAATCCACCTCCAATATTCAAACAATCGAGGGTTGGGCAGATTTCACGCAGTTCGCAATACACCTTCAAACATTTCACGAGCTCATTCCAATAGTAGCTCGTGTCTTTGATGCCGGAGTTGATGAAGAAGTGAAGCATCTTCAGATTGAGCTGCGGATTGTCGTGAATGGATTTCTTGTAAAAGCGCACAATCTCGCGATATCCAATGCCAAGGCGAGAAGTGTAGAACTCGAACTTCGGCTCCTCTTCACTGGCGATGCGAATGCCAATATTCATTGGCTCTTGCACCAGTTCTTCAAATGTCTGGAATTCGTATTTGTTATCGATTACAGAAATGATGTCTTTGTAGCCATCCGCGTGCAAATCGAAAATTCGCTTGACGTATTCGTCTTTTTTGAAGCCATTGCAAATGATGCGCTGGGTTTTGTTGATTTTGCCAAGTGTACCCAATCTGCGAATGAGATCGATATCGTATGCAGATGAAGTTTCGATGTGAATGTTGTTCTTCAACGCTTCTTCCAGCACATAGCGAAAGTGAGAACTCTTGGTGCAATAGCAATAATGGTATTCTCCTTCATAACCCACTTCATTGCGGGCAATGCGAAACCACTCTTTCGCGCGCTTAATGTTCTGGCTAATCTTCGGGAGATAGGTAAACTTCAGGGGTGATCCGTATTTCTCCACCAGGTCCATAAGTGGAATTTCGTGGAAAAGCAGGTTGTCCTTGTCGAGTTGAAATTCTTCCTGGGGCCATTCGAAGGTCTGTTCTACCAGGTCGATGTATTTGGTCTTCATGGATTTTTAAATGATTCGGTTTATTGGAAACAAACGTGAGGACGTGCGCTAGAAAAAAAGCGCAACACACTACCGAATCAGCATCAGATGCGGATGAAAATATGCTCCGGTTCGAACTGGCAATTTTTCATGAAACGAACATGGCTTTTAGGCCGGCGCAAGTTTACGCAAACTTGAAAGGAACACAAAACGAAAAAGTGTTACGGTTTGCATTCGGGCATCCACATTCCGGTTCGACCGAGATGCTCTGCTATCAAGGGATGCAAGAGTCGATGTCCCAGTTTTATCAATGTGGGTCGAGGCGATTTTCGGAAGTGTCTGAGCAATCGTCTTCCATCTTGGGCAGGTATTACTTTGTCGTAAACACCAAAAATGAGCTCGAATGGAATAGATTGGTTTTCAATATTGCGGGCAACAATCGGTAATCGGGGAAACAAGTGACGATGAATGAGCCAGGCGTCATACACGAGTTGGCGTTTCGATTTTGTTTCGAGCTGCACATGCACGAAGCGTTGAATTTTAGGATGTAAAACTCTCACCAATTGCAGAAAGTCAACAATGCGCAATATCCAAGTGGGATTGTTGATGATGCTGCGATACAAAACGCGTCCAAATTTGGTTTCACTTACAAAGCGATAGACCCAGTTTATTTTTAACCCATCGGGCGCCAGGAGAATGAGCGATTTTATTTTTTCGGGCATTTGTTCCGTAAGCACCATGGCCATTCTTCCACCCATGCTGTAGCCGGCCAAATGAAAACGTTCGATGTTTAGGGATTGAAGCAATGCAGCAATTAAGGACGACCACTCTTCCTTTGTGAGAGGTTTGCGGCTAATGCGCGAAGCGGGAAATACACTGTTGCCATGCGCAAGAAGATTCACCGCAACGATGCGTTGATTGGGCCTAAGAAGCGTTTCGAAAATCGTGAAATCTTCTGCCATTCTTCCAAAGCCATGCAGGCAAAGGATGACGTCTGCGCCTTCACCCATGGTCATATACTCGAGCGTAATGTCGCGATATGTCAATGTTGATTTCAAATCGTGCTTTTTTCTCGCACCCAATTTCGGATGAACGTTCTTCCATGCGTTGTCATGATGCTTTCCGGATGGAACTGAACGCCCCGTATATCATAAGCCGTGTGACGAATCGCCATAACTTCTCCGCTTTCATCGGTGGCGGTTATTTCCAGGCAATCGGGTAAATGGTTGCGGTTCACAACCCAGGAGTGATAGCGTCCAACGGGCGACGCGTCGGGTATGTCTTTCCAGAGATAGTCGCTTTTCGTGAGGCGCAGGTTGGAAGAAACACCGTGATGCACGGTCGCCAGATTTTCGAGGTGCCCACCAAAGGAAAGTGCTATTGCTTGATGGCCCAGGCAAACACCCAATATACGTTTGCTGGCTGTGAAGCGTCGGATGACTTCCATTGTGATGCCGGCCTCTTCAGGCAAACCGGGTCCCGGTGAGAGCACAATCTGATCAAAGGTTCCGACTTCATCGAGTGAAATAGCATCGTTGCGCACCACCGTAACCGAATCGTTCATCTCAGCCTCCAGATAGTGTTGAAGGTTGAATGTGAAACTGTCGTAATTGTCGATAATGAGCGTGCGCATTCGGTTCGATTGACTTGTCAAATGTACTGATACACTTGACAGGGTGGGCGTTCTGTCACTTATCCACAGGCTTTTGAAATCTTAATGCAGATTGACCTTGTTGCACAACCTATCTTCGCGCCGCAAATCCAATTTCATTTTTGTTTAACTGGTCACACGGGTGGTCAGATAAAAAAAAAATGCCCAAAGACAACTCCATTAAGTCCGTTCTAATCATTGGTTCCGGACCCATCGTTATAGGCCAAGCCTGCGAATTTGACTACAGCGGATCACAAGCTGCTCGTTCGCTCCGCGAAGAAGGCATCACTGTAACACTCATCAACAGTAACCCTGCAACCATCATGACCGATAAGGTTGTGGCCGATAACATTTACCTGTTACCGCTGGAGCCGGAGAGCATTCTCCGCATTTTGGCCGAGCATAAAATCGATGCGGTGCTTCCCACGATGGGAGGACAAACAGCCTTGAATCTCGCCATTCAATGCGAAGAGATGGGCATTTGGGAGGAGTATGGTGTGCGCATGGTAGGCGTGGATACCAAGGCCATTGAGATTACGGAGAATCGTGAAGCGTTTCGGAAATTGATGGGCGAGATTGGTGTTCCCATGGCACCGCAGCGAACAGCGAAGAGTTTTTTGGAAGGAAAGGAAATTGCTCAGCAATTCGGCTTTCCCCTTTGTATTCGCCCTTCCTATACCCTGGGCGGAAGCGGCGCTGCTCTCGTGCATGCGCAAACCGAGTTTGATGCGCTACTCGATCGTGGGCTGCATCTTTCTCCTATCCATGAAGTGATGATTGATAAGGCACTCATGGGGTGGAAGGAATTTGAGCTGGAGTTGCTGCGCGATGCGAATGATAATGTGACGATCATTTGTTCAATTGAGAATTTTGACCCAATTGGTATTCATACGGGCGATAGTATCACGGTGGCACCCGCTATGACGCTTTCTGATACCACGTATCAGAAAATGCGCGATATGGCTATTCGCATGATGCGTGCTATCGGCAATTTTGCAGGTGGGTGTAACGTGCAGTTTGCGGTGAGCCCGGATGAGAAGGAAGATATCATTGCCATTGAAATCAATCCGCGTGTATCGCGCTCGTCGGCTCTGGCCAGCAAAGCAACCGGTTATCCAATTGCGAAAATCGCTTCCAAGCTTGCCATCGGTTATCACCTGGATGAACTGCAAAACCAAATCACGAAATCGACTTCTGCGTTTTTTGAACCAACGCTCGACTATGTGATTGTGAAAATACCACGCTGGAATTTTGACAAGTTCCCAGGCAGCAATCGCGAATTGGGATTACAGATGAAGAGCGTAGGTGAAGTGATGGGTATCGGACGCAGCTTTCAGGAGGCGTTGCAAAAAGCTTGTCAGTCGCTCGAGATAAAGCGAAACGGTTTGGGTGCCGATGGAAGAGAGGTGCGCGATCAAGCGCAGCTGCTCGCTTCGTTGGAGAGGCCAAGCTGGAACCGTTTGTTCCATGTCTATGACGCTATTAAACTCGGAATACCATTCAAGACAATTCAGGAGAAGACACGCATCGATGCATGGTTCTTACGTCAGATTGAAGACATGATTCATACTGAGCGACGAATTGAAAAGTTTGATATCAACTCCATTTCACATGAGCTCATGTTTGAAGCGAAGCAGAAGGGATATGCCGATCGTCAAGTTGCGCATTTGCTGCGCTGTCTCGAAAGTGAAGTGTATAAGAAACGCAACGACATGGGAATTCGCCGCGTCTACAAGTTGGTTGATACATGCGCTGCCGAATTTGAAGCAAAGACCCCTTATTACTACAGCACGTTCGAACAAGAGAATGAAAGTGTGGTGAGCGATCGTAAAAAAGTGGTAGTTCTGGGTAGCGGACCGAATCGCATCGGGCAGGGTATTGAGTTCGACTATTCGTGTGTGCACGGTGTGTTGGCTGCGCGCGAGTGCGGCTACGAAACCATCATGATTAATTGCAATCCGGAAACGGTTTCGACCGACTTCGATACAGCTGATAAACTTTACTTTGAGCCCGTTTTCTGGGAACATATATATGACATCATTCAGCATGAAAAGCCGGAGGGCGTGATTGTGCAGCTAGGTGGACAAACGGCGTTGAAGCTCGCAGAGAAACTCGATAAGTATGGAATTAAGATTATCGGAACCGATTTCAAATCGCTCGATTTGGCTGAAGACCGCGGTAGTTTTTCTACGCTGTTGAAGGCAAACAATATTCCCTATCCGAAGTTTGGAGTAGTAGAAAGTGCAGAGCAGGCCATAGAGCTATCGCGCGATTTAGGCTTCCCTCTGCTGGTTCGTCCGAGCTACGTATTGGGCGGACAAAAGATGAAGATTGTTATCAATGAGTCGGAGCTCGAGCAACATGTGGTGAACATTCTGAACGACATGCCCGACAACAAGATTTTGCTCGATCACTTCCTGGAAGGCGCCATCGAGGCTGAAGCAGATGCCATTTGCGATGGTGAGGATGTCTACATCATCGGTATCATGCAGCATATAGAGCCGGCGGGTATTCATAGCGGCGACTCCTACGCCGTGCTGCCACCCTATAATCTTGGCGATTTTTTGATTACTCAAATAGAGGAACACACAAGAACGATTGCAAAGGCGCTGAATACAGTTGGACTCATCAATATTCAGTTTGCGATAAAAGATGATGTGGTCTATATCATTGAAGCCAATCCTCGTGCATCGCGCACGGTTCCATTTATTGCAAAGGCATACGACGAGCCTTATGTGAACTACGCAACGAAGGTGATGCTGGGAGAGAAGAAGGTGCGCGATTTTAAGTTCAATCCGAAGCGCAATGGCTATGCGATTAAAATTCCGGTGTTCAGCTATGAGAAGTTTCCTGAGGTGAAGAAAGAGCTTGGACCTGAGATGAAGAGCACGGGAGAGGCCATTCGCTTCATCAAAGATTTGCGCGATCCTTTCTTCCGACAGATTTATTCGGAAAGAAATCTGTACTTGAGTAAATAGTTTTTAGAGCTTTACTATTCGTCGAGTTAGAATACCATGTTCAGTTGCAATGCGCACTGTGTATACTCCGTTGCTGTATTGCGCAGCGTCGATAGAAGCTTTGTCGCTTCCCACTGTGGTCATCGAAAGGAGTGAGCCATTGCTATCGAAGAGCTCCAGTGATATCATCTTCCAATTGCATCGAATTTCCAGCAGATTTTCCTGTGAAATTGGATTCGGGTAGATCATTAAATCGGAGGTCGCAAGTCGATCATCAACAGAAGTGATAAGCAAGTTGTCAGTGTATTCACAGTCATTGTCGTCAGTAATCGTGTATGAGTAATTGCCTCCAGTTGTGATGGCAACACTCCATTGGTTTTGAATTATGCCCTGAGGTGTTGACCACACGATAGAATAGCCGGGCAGACCGCCCGAGGCGACAACTACAATAGAGTCGGCTGAATTGATTCCGTTGGCTTCTTGAATACTGTGTCCAGCAATTAGCTCACTCGGTTGTGTGATGGTAAACTGAGCTGTTTGATTTATCGGGCAGGGTGCGGTGGATGAAATCACTACCGAATAATTTCCGGGCGCCAGATTGTTGATGGCTTGTTGTTCAGAGCCATTGCTCCAAGCGTAGCTCACAACTCCTTGATTGCTTTGAGCAGATATGCTCAAGCTGCCATTTTCCTGGCCATAGCAATCGATTTGTGAAAGTTGAAACCCGGTGATTTGAATTGGGCTTGAAGGTAAAATCTGAACAGAGATTGTGGCTGTATCGCACATGGCTATGATGCCATTGTCGCAAACGTAATAGGAGAATGTAATGGTTCCCGATGCAAACTGACTGGCCTGATAGGTCAGTGTGAGAGATTCGGAGTCCAACTGATAGCTTCCACTGTTCGCGGTGCCAACCACTACGTTGAGGGCTGATGATTCTTCTTGTGCATCGGTGACGAGTTCTTCAAGCGCTATGCTGACCGTTCCACCTGCACAACTTTGGATTGAGAAATTCTGAGCCGAAGGTGCTGTGTTGGTTTCTTCTGCCATAGTTACATAAAAGGTGATGCTACCCGTATCGCATAATCCTGATGGATCGCAGGCAGAATAGGTGACCGTGAAAAGTCCGGTGGTATCGGTTGCAGGTGTAAAGAGGAAGCTGCCGTCATTATTCAATTGGAAATAGCCTCCTGTTTCGTTGTTGAGGACTGAATAAATCAGTTCGTCTTCATCGAAGTCAATGTCATTTGCAGAGACCGATCCGCTGGCCGACTCATTCATCAAAACTTGTTGCTCTTCATTGTAAACGACAGGAGCATCATTGATCAACGAAATAGTGAAGACAATACAGGATGAGTCGCAGCTTGCATCGCCATCGCATGCGGCAAAAAAGACGGAATCTTGTCCGAAAAATTGAGCGCTCGGGGCATAGGTGAATTCATCGTTTGAATGAATGACAAACGTGCCATGTTGAGGATTTTCGACAACAGTGAAGGTGATAGTTTCTTCATCGGCGTCATTTACCAGCGAAGAAAGACTTCCTTGTATTGCCGTGTCTTCTAGTAAAGTAAGTTGAGCGTTTTGGTTTTGAGGTGCATCATTCAATGGAAGTATCTGGAATACGAAAGTTGCTACGTTGCAGGCATTTTCTGAATCGCAAACTTCAACGGAGATGGCATCGTTGCCGTAGTAATTTATGTTTGGGTTGTATTGGAATGTGCCATCACTATTGAAAGCGATTGTACCGTTTTGACTTTCGGAAAGAAGTGAGAAGATCAAGTTGCTTTCTTCTGGATCGTTG
This sequence comes from Flavobacteriales bacterium, assembly GCA_027488435.1. GTDB lineage: Bacteria > Bacteroidota > Bacteroidia > Flavobacteriales_D > Sanyastnellaceae > JAIBBG01. Next base: position 12,581 of record JAIYBR010000263.1, on the reverse strand, counting down.
GTGAAGTCTAACAGATTGCCGGAAATCGAATCATCTTCGTTGAGTATGAAAATGTGAGGCTCGACAACTGGTAGGTCGTTTACGGGATTCACGATGATTGCCACGAAAGATTCGGCGCAAGCACCATGTGTATCGCAAACGTTTACCGCTATCGAATCGGTTCCAAAAGCATTCAGATAAGGTTCGAATGTGAGCATGCCAGATGAGCTTACGAGCATAGATCCAAGCCATGTGGTTTCAGTTAAACTGTAAGTCAGAGGATCATTTTCTACATCTGAGTCGTTAGTTGAAAGATCGAATAGAATTGCAGTGTCCTCGCTTGTCTCCAGTATGTCGTTTCCTGTTGCTGGTTGATCGTTGATGGAAGACACGGTAATGACCACAACAGCTGAATCGCATGCTCCAAAGGCGTCGCACGTTATGTAGCTAAACTCATCTGAGCCGAAATAATTTGCGAAGGGTGTGTATGAAAAATCTCCGTTACTGCTGATGAAAAGGACTCCGTGTTCAGGTGAATTTAACGCACCAAAGAAGAGCGATTCGTCATCGGCATGATTCACAAGTGCAGCGACGGAGCCAAGTTGAATATCGTCTTCCTCCAGTTGGATGAATGAGTTGGACGCTGTTGGTGCGTCGTTAACTGATGAGATATTGATTTCTAATACAGCTTCTGAGCAGGCATTGAATGGATCACAGGCTTCGTATACAATGGCGTCTACACCCCAAAAGTTGGAATTCGGTGTATAGGTGAATTGTCCGCTCGGGCTAAGGGATGCAACTCCGTTTGAGCCGTTTGTGATAATTCCATAGCTAATCAAATCACTTTCAATCTCGGTGTCATTCGATGCGATGTTTAGCGTCGTAGACATGTCTTCCGAGGTCGACATTGTTTCTTCTCCGATAACGGGCGCATCGTTAACTGCCTCAACTGTTATGGAAACAGTTGATTGATCGCACAGGCCGCCATTGTCGCAAACCCGGTATTCAAAGGAGTCTCCGCCAAAGAAGTTGGGGGCTGGTATGTACTGAAAGTTGCCGTTACTCAGCCAATTGAGCACTCCATGAGCGGGTGCTTGAAGTGTGGTAAATGAAAGCAGTCCGCCTTGTGCGTCTTCTACAGCATTTATAAGTGTGGCATTTAGATTTTGGTCCTCATTGATGTTAGCAGAGAAGGCGCTGGCCACAGGGGGAGTGTTATTGGTTAGCACGTCAATTGTGAGCGTCGCAGTGGCGCAGTTTCCGAAATTGTCGCAGACCGAATAGGTAATTACTTCTGCGCCTATAAAACCTGTATTTGCGTTGTAAGAGAATGCACCGTTTGGGCTCAGAGCAAATGAACCATGCTGCGCTGCGTTTGATGCCGTGTAGGTCAATGCATCGCCATCGCCGTCACTGTCGTTGATGCTCAGATTTCCATTCAGTATATTTCCTTGAATGACAGCGAACGATTCGCTGTTTGCTTGCGGTATGTCTTGTATAGCATTGACCAGAATTGAAATTTGGCCTGTGGAGCAAAGTCCTAATGGATCACACACTTGGTATGTCAGCGTTTCGGTACCGAAGAAATTTGCGTTCGGAACATATGTGTAGTTGCCATTACTTGCAATTGAAAATGTTCCATATTGAGCTGGTGTGCTGAGTGTTATACTAAGTGTGTTGTTATCTATATCTGTAATTCCAAATGCTGTTCCTGAAGCGGTGGCGTCTTCATTGGTATTGATAGAAAGGTTGGGTGCGCTGGGAGCATCATTGATGTTTGAAATAGTAATAGACACTATACCATTGACACAGCTGTTGCTTGCGTCGCACACCTGATAGGTAAATGAAACATTCCCGAAAAAGTTGCTGTCAGGTTGGTAGGCAAAGCTGCCACTTGGATTGAGAGTAATTGCACCTGTCGTGGGTGCACTTTGTATGCTGAAAGTGAGTGACGAACCTTCTACGTCGGAGCAAAAATTCAGAAGATTTCCGTTCAGTGTCTGATCTTCATTGGATGTAAGATTCGCAGGGGATGATGCAGGCGCATCATTCACGGCTGTAACCTGAATGGAGAGTTGAGAAACAGAACAGCCGCCCTGATTGTCGCAGACATTTACAGCTAAAGTCTGAGTTCCAAACCAATTAGAGATAGGTGTGAATGTGAACTGCCCGTTGGCATTCAATAGTAAGTTTCCTCCTTGTACCGGCTGATTGATAGAGTAGGTTAGAGCGCTGCCTTCGATATCCGATTCTCCGTTGCTGAGGTTGCCGGTTAAAGTTTGGTCTTCGTTGATAGTGTAGGTGTCATTAATGACGAAAGGCAAATCGTTTACTGCGGTGACGTTGATTGTGAATTGGGTTGAGGCGCAGAGATTACCGGTATCACAAGCTTGAATAGTTATGCTTTGACTTCCGAAGTAGTTCGAGGGTGCGGTGTATTGGAAAGTTCCATCAGCGTTGATTACAAGCCCGTAAATGACATTGCCGTTGGGTAATGAGAAGACAAGTGTGCTGTTATCGACATCGCTTACGGTGGTTATACTGCCGGAGGTGTTGCTATCTTCAATCAAGTTTAAGATAAACGTTGTTGCTAGAGGTGCATCATTAACGGCAGTCACTGAAATGTAAACGACGGATGTTGCACAATTAGTTCCGTCGCAGGCCTGCAACGTAAAGCTATCATTTCCGAAAAAATTCGAATACGGACTATAGGAGACAATTCCTGAATTGTTAATCAGCGATGCTATGCCATGGCTAGCTTGACTGAAGATGGTGTAGGTTAGAACAGCACTGTCATCGAAGTCATTCGCAGCGATATTCACTTGTATCGAAGTGTCTTCTGCTAGAGTAAGAGTGTCGTTGAGGAGTAGGGGTGGGTCGTTGTCGGTATTATTGATAATTAAGGTGATTGTTCCTTGATCGCATTGTCCAACGACGTCGCACGCACCGTAAGTGAAACTCACGCTACCTGTATAATTTGCTGGAGGTATAAAGGTGTAATTACCGTTGGAGAATAATTGGATGGAGCCGAACGTTGGAGGGGTAATGAGTTCATACGAAATCGCATCGTTTTCAGGATCCGATACCAGCGAGCTGAGTAATCCGCTGTAAGGTGTATCTTCATTTAGAGATGAAAGTGTTTGATCGGCGGCTGTTGGATTGCCATTTTGCGCAACAACATTTAAGTAGACATAAGCCAGTGCGTAAAGACCGCAGTGATCGAGCACGTAGTATTGAAATGAATCGTTACCGATAAAGCCTGTGTTGGGAGTATATGTAAACGTTCCATCGATAGAAAATGAGTTAACTATGCCGTTAGACGGGTTGGTAAACTTATACCATTGCAGGGCGGTTGAGATAGGGTCGGTGATGGAATCGGGATCGCCGTCATTGCTGGCTACGTTTCCTGTGCGAGGAGTGTTTTGTTCCACGGCAAAATAATCGTTTCCGGCAAAGGGGTCGTTGTTTTTGAATATCACATAGAGTAACACGCCGGCTACATCACACACGTTATTGACACAAACTTGATAATAGATACTGTCAGGAAAGCCGTATTGATTCAGAGGTGGAGTATACTCGAAGTTGCCTCCTGAGGTGAAGCTGAATGTACCATAAGATGGTCCCTCGATGAGTGTGTATATGGCGTTCTGACCAGAGGGTACAATATCATTGTCGGCCACATTTCCATACCCCACTTCATTCTCGAAAATTAAATAGTCGTCATCGAAAGCATTCACCTGGGCATTGAGCGATGTTGCCCAAAGAAGTAGAATTAAAGCGGAAGTGTGAATTCGCAACATACCCTCAGTTCTTTTTCAGTTTGTTCAAAGCTCGCCTGACAAATAGTAATAATCCGTCTATTTTCTGCTTGAAGAGTGAATAGAGGTAATTTTTGCGTTGCGAACTGTAGTTTTTCAGTTTTTAAGTTAGACGAATATACTTAAGTCGCAGCTATACGCCAAATGACCAACTTCGTTTCATTCGTTTTAGGACATGAAAAAGGGCCGTCTCAAACGGCCCTCATATTCTCAGATTCAATGATCAGAGAGAAAGAATCTTAAATTCTGTCCTTCTATTTACTTCATGCTGCTTTTCGTCACACTTTGCTCCGTTTTTACACTTATTGAGAAGCTCTTTCTCGCCGTAACCTTTGGCAACAATGCGTTTGCTTTCAATGCCTTTACCAATAACGTATAGTGCGGCGCTGTTAGCTCGGTCATCGGACAGTTTCAGGTTGAAGTTATCGTTTCCGCGAGAATCCGTATGAGAACGGAGCTCAATGCGCATGTTCGGGTATTTTTTGAGGATGGCCACTATTTTATCCAGCTCCAGAGCCGCATCCGGTCTGATATCGAATTTCTTATAGTCGTAGTAGATGTTTTCGATTTCGATGACGTCGTTCTTGCAAAGGAGTGGGATGTCCATCGTAATCGTTTTGGTGCCGACGATATTTTTAGTGTTAAATGGTTCTGATGGTTCGCCGCAATCCGTTTTTTTCGTGCGCACTTCATAATCACAATTAATATCGAGTTTTTCGAAACGGTATTTTCCCTCGGTGTCCGTAGTAGCTGTTTTTGTTTCGCCCGATTTTTTGTTTACTAACGATACCGTTAAGCCAGCAGCGCCTTTCTTATCGTCTGCATTGAATACACGACCTTCAACGTGAGCTACACTATCCGGTATACGCTTCATCTTTACTGTTTCAGAAACATTTCCTATGCTACTTGCTAGTTTGGATGATGCAATCGAAACCTTGCTTTCGTTGAATTTATCTCGCTCACATATAAACTCATAATTACTAGTAGGGTTAAGACATCGATTGATAGACCCTGTTTCATCGGTTAGAACTTTGCCGATTTCGGCTCCGTTTTCCATGATTTTTACAATTGCTCCAATAACCGGCTTTCCTGTTTCGTCATCTACTAACGCAATGGTAGTATTTACGCACAGTTTTTCCACGGAATAGATGTCGTCGTTGGTTCCAACAAGGTTTTTGTTGCTTGAGAAGTACCCCTTTTTTGTGTTGCTATTGTAGCTGAAGCCAAAGTCATCACCACCTGAGTTGATGTCGGCGCCAAGATTCATTGCCGCTGACCAGTTTGCACCTGACGTTTCGCTCATGTAAACGTCTAGGCCGCCTAAGCCGGGTAGACCGTTGGAGGAGTAGTATAGTATGTTTGATTCGCTTATGTAAGGGAAGACGTCATCGCCAACCGAGTTTACTTTATTCCCCAAGTTGACAGGAGTGCTCCAGTTGGATCCGTCCCAGGTAGATTTCCATATATCAATACCACCTGTGCCACCCGGCATATCGGAAGAGAAATAAAGTGTCTTTCCATCGGCTGAAAGACTTGGGTGCATGCATGAGTAGTCTTGACTATTAAAAGGCAATGAAACTTCCATTCCCCATCCTTTTTCTCCAAGGACAGAAGTGAAAATTTGAAGGCGAACAAATCCTTTGCTATCTCGAGCGGCTTTTCCTTTAACGTTGTTGCTTCTTGTAATGGCCATGAGTTTTCCATCGGATGTGAATGAAACTGGTCCGGCGTGATAACTGTTGGCTTCTGCCGTTTCAAAAGGCATTGCCTCTTCGAATGTCATGGAAGATCCTTTAGCGAAATAGGGCTGATAGAAGGCCTTGTTGGTTGAGCTGCTCGTTATTTTTTTAGAAGATGATTTTCCGCGGTCGCTGATAAAAACGATTCCTTCTCCAAATGGAATTGGACAGATGTCGGAAGCAGCGCCATTAATGTTGACGCTCTTTACGGTATAAGAACCTTTCTTTTGGAGATATTCATCTAGATTTTTAGTACAGCCTTTGAGCATATCGATGCGCGAGTCGGAAGGGAATTTCGACGAGAATGTGCCGATTTCTGTATTAGCCTCCACATAGTGTTGGTTCTGGATGAGGGTCAGGATGTAGTAGTAGTGATCATTTGCAGTACCTGAGTTTCCGGAAATGGCATTTTTATAAGCCTCTTCAGCCTTAACAGAGTATCCCAGGCGACGATAGCAGTCAGCCAATTTTGCCCAGGCGGCTGTGTTGCTGTTTTCTTTTTTGAGTCCACTTTCGTAGTAGGGAATTGCTTTGATGTAGGCCATTTTCTCGTAGGCCTTGTCTCCATTTTTGATCTGAGCAAACGCAGTGCTAGAAACAAAAACGCTAACGATTAGCAAAAGGAGCAGATTTCCGTATTTCATGTGATCGAGATTTAGAAGTAGCGTGGTGATACCATTTTATCTTTCGAGAAATTCAGATCGTATCCAATCATAATTTCGTGTGAACCGGTATTATAGTCTTGTAGCATGGAAAGGGTATAGTCGTAGCTATAACCAACTCGAAGTTGCTTGTTGATGAAGGCACCCAGCATAAAGTTCACAGCGTCACCCGTTCTGTATCCTAGTCCGGCCCAAATCATGTCGTTGAAAAGTACATTGGCATTCAGATCCAATTGGGCAGGAGCTCCCTTTACAGCTTTCAGCATTGCATTTGGTCTTACCTTGATAAGATTATTGACAGCAATCACACCTCCACCGGTTAGGTAGTAGTGAAAGTATCCTACATTAAATGAGTTCTGAACTTCTGTACTTCCGGTTGAAACGTCGATTCTGTTATGGATCATGCGAGGTATAGAAATACCACCATACCATTTTTCCGTGCTGTAATACATGCCAAATCCAAGATTGGGCGCTGTTTTATTGCCACTGCTTACCATGAACTGTTGGTCATTTTGCAGATTCAGCTGTGAGAGGTTTTCGCTTAGACTAACCAATCCCAATTGCAAGCCATAGGAAAGTGTTGCGTTGCGTAGTTTCAATTTGTAGGCTGCATTTACGCTGAATGAGGTGCGTTGTGATACACCAATTTTTTCGTTCACGAAATTGATGCCTGCACCGAGTTTACCGGCCATAATGGGTGAATGCACACTGCCGGTTAAAGTAGTGGGCGCGCCATCTAAACCAACCCATTGCTGGCGATAAAGCATCGTACCTGATAGGCATTCGCGAGAGCCGGCATATCCGGGATTAATGATTGCCTCATTGAACATGTATTGTGTGAAGTGTGGATCAAATTGACCAATACTTACAAAACAGCTAGCCATGCTTAGAACGAGCAGAAGGCTTTTATGGAAGTTCATGATTGTTTTCATTTTACTTTCTGTTTTATACATGTTTATTAATTATTCGCGTATTTAATTACAATGAACCCTGATAGTTGCTCCGGTGCCTTGTTGGCATCGAGACGTGACTGACCTGTTTCCAAGACGTAGAAGTATGTACCTTCAGGAACTTTGGTGTTGCCCATGGCACCGCTGTCATCAGCATTACCATTCCACTCCGAGTCACTACTGTAGCCGGTTTTTTCGTAAACTATGTTACCCCAGCGATTGAAAATGATCAGTTTGTTTTGTGGATACGAATCGATGTTTTCAATGTGAAGTGTCTCATTTACATTATCTCCGTTCGGCGAGAAACCTTGTGAAACTGTGATCTCATCATCTTCCATCGGATTTACTACGATGATGACAGTCGCTTCGTAGCAATTTCCGAAGGCATCACAAGCCTGGTAATTGAATGAGTCTGTGCCGTTGTAATCAGGATTTGGCGTGTAAATGAAGCTTCCGTCTTCTTCCATAGCTACTGTTCCGTTACTTGCTCCACTAACTATACTATAGATGAGGTTAGAAGTATTGGAGTCGTTTTCGCTTACATCATCTGTTAGAGTAGCATCTTCATCAACTTCGTATACGTCATCTACAGCTAGGATCGGATCTACAGTAATGAATACGATAGCCTGATCTGTCGAGCCGTTGCTGTCTGTCACTTCATAGATGAATGAGTCCGGTCCGGAGTAGTTCGTATTTGGTGTGTAAACGAAAGAACCATCTGTGCCGAAAGTGGTAACAACACCGTTGGTCGGGTTGCTAACCAACGAATAAGTGAGTGGCGAAGAATCTACATCGGAGTCGTTGGACGATACATTGCCCGTTAAGGCGATGTTTTCGATTGTTGAGTAATTGTCATCTACAGCAATCGGCGCATCGTTTATTGATAACACTGTGATAGTTACAGTAACCGAAGCGCAGTTATTGTCATCGTCACAAGCGGTGTAGTCAAATGCATCAGTTCCGCTGAAGTTTGCATCAGGAGTGTAGGTGAAACTTCCGTCTGCGTTCATAACGACTGTGCCATTCGGTGTATCAATCGTTCCAGTTGGTGTGTAAGTTAGCACGTCACCATCGATGTCGTTGTCATTTGTACTCACGTTTGCCAATAATGGAGTATCCTCATTTGTTGTGAATGAGTCAGCTACAATCGTTGGAATCGTATCGTCATCCACAGGCAGAACGGTTATTGTAACAGTTACGATGTAACAAATGTCGTTGGAATCGCACGCCGTGTAATCGAAGGTATCTGTACCATTGAAGTTTGCGTTTGGAACGTAGGTGAAAGTTCCATCGCTGTTCATCGTAACAGTTCCATTAGCGCTGTTGAATGTACCCGTTGGAGTATACTCGTATATGTCGCATCCGGCTGCATTGTCATTGATACTCACGTCTCCAATAAGAATATCATCTTCAAGAACAGTAAATGAATCTGCAGATGGCAGGGTAGGGAGAATGGTAATTAATGCAATGGCAGTATCACAAACCCCTGGATCACACACTTCATATTGGAAGAAATCTGTACCAACAAAACATGTGTTAGGAATGTAAGTGAATGTACCATCTGCGTTTAGCGTTAATGAACCGTTGTCGGTTGAATCAATTAACGTATAAACCAGAATATCACCATCTACATCAATCTCGTTTGTTGAGACGTCATCGGTAAGCGTTTCATTCTGCTGGATGACATAAGCTTCGTCAACAGCGATAAGACCATCGTTTATTTGTGCTACATTAATCGTTACTACTGCTGTATCGCAGGTGTCGGTGTCGCATGCAACATAAGTAAATACATCCGTTCCGTAATAGTTCGCATTTGGAGTGTACGTGAAGGTACCGTCATCATTCAACGTGAGCGATCCGTTGTCGGTAGAATCGATCAACGAGAATACCAGAATGTCCCCGTCAACATCGACGTCATTGGTAGCTACCGTATTCGAAGCTACATCGTCTTCTTCAGCAGCGATGGAATCATCTACTGCAAATGGGCCATCGTTTATTGGTGTTATCGTGATGAATACTTCTGCGATATCACACACACCGGATGGATCGCAAACTGAATAGCTGAAAGAGTCAGTTCCATTATAGTTCGGATTGGGCGTGTAAGTGAAGGTGCCGTCATTATTGAATACCAGTGTGCCATTAGAGGTTGATGAAATAAGGACATACGTCAAGACATCACCATCGGCATCACTGTCGTTGGTTGAAACGTTTCCATCCAGCGAAGTGTCTTCGTCAATCAGATAGTTATCGTCGGAAGCAATAGGCCCTTCGTTCGCAATAACAACGCTAATGAATACAGTCGCTGTATCACATAGTCCCGTTCCATCGCACACGCTATAGGTGAATTGATCATCACCAATAAAGTCTGTGTTTGGCGTGTAGGTATACGTTCCATCCAAATTGAAAATCAGTGTTCCATTAGATGTGTTATCTACGAGCGTGTAGGTTAACACATCTCCATCAGCTTCTGTGTCGTTGAATGAGGCATCACCATTGAACGCTTCGTTCACGTTTACATTGGCGAAGTCGTCAACTGCAATCGGAGGATCATTGACAGGATAAACATTGATTGTAATCTGTGCCTGATCACACACTCCGAATGGGTCGCATGCTTGGTAAGTGATGAGTACAGTTCCAATGAAGTTGGTGTTAGGTGTAAACGTGAAACTACCATCTGCGTTCATCGTGAATACACCGTCTACAGTGTTGGTTATGATGCTGAAGGTAAGTGCATCACCATCCGGATCAGTAGCGTTGGCCGTACCATTGAGTACGGTGTTTTCATTGATGTCGTAAGTAGCATCTTCAGCAACTGGTCGATTGCTTGGAAGCGAAACGTTGATGTAGACAGTTGCTTCATCGCAGAATCCGGAGTTGTTACAAGCGAAGTAAGTTAATGAATCGATACCGGTGAAGTTGGCATTCGGTGTATAGATGAGGTTGCCGTTGAGGTCAATCAAGGCGCTACCATGAAGAGGTAGATCACCTATTACAGTAAATAGATCAACGTTTTCAGGGTTAAGGTCATTTGCCAGTAGGTTCGCATTGGCGACTGTGTTGATGATAGTAGTTATGTTATCATCGATAGCAGTTTGCGGATCAATAACAGAGTTGATCGTGATAGTCGCTATCGCTTCATCGCAAGCACCCAAGTCATCACAAACGCTGTATGTGAAGGAATCGCTTCCTGAGAAATCAGCGTTAGGAGTGTACGTGAATGTTCCGTCTGCGTTGAAGATGATTGTTCCGTTGGTTGGAGAGCTTACAAGTGTGAATGTAAGTGGGTCACCGTCGGCGTCGCTATCATTAGTGCTTACGTTGCCGTTAAGCACTACATCTTCATTGGTCGTGAAGGTGTCGTCGTTCGCAATTGGATCTTCGTTCGGAATGACCACGTTTATGGTAACAGTGGCAGTATCACATCCATCCTGGTCGCAGAGTTCGTATTCAAACGAATCTGTTCCGGAGTAGTCGGTGTTTGGAGTGTACGTAAATGTTCCATCGCCCGAAAGAGTCAGTGTACCTTCTGTCACATCGCTGATCAGAGTAATCGTAACCACATCACCATCTGCTTCCACGTCATTCGAGAAAACATTGCCGTTGAGTGTTGTATTCTGATTCGTTTCAAACGTATCATCATTGGCTAGAGGCAGGTCTGCAACAGGATTCACCGTAATCGTAACGTTTGCTACATCACACGTTGGAGTGGGGTCGCAAGCGTTATACGAGAAGGAATCGGTACCGTTGAAGTTTGCGTTTGGAGTATACACAAATGAGCCGTCGCTGTTGAGTGTAACCACGCCATTAGCAGGTTGAGTTGCAATGGTGAATGTAAGCGGGCTGCCATCAGGTTCTGTATCGTTCGTTCCCAAATTCCCATTGACGCTTACATCTTCTGATGTTTGATATGCATCGTCTAATGCCACCGGTGGCGCAGAAGCAATGACGTTGATTGTGACAAGAGCATTGTCACATAGGGCTCCACCGCATGCGTTGTAGCTAAAGGTCACGGTGCCGATAAATCCATTGACAGGTGTGTAAGTGAAGTTGCCATTGTTAGTGAAGTTTAGTGTACCACTTGAAACACCGACTGTAACAGTAAACACCAAGGTAACTTGATCCGTATTCACATCGTTTGTAGCGACATTACCTGTTAGGACGTTGTTAACGACAACCGAATAAGTATCGTCAACGGCTAACGGAGCGTCAGGTGTATTGGTCACGAATATGGTCAGCAAGTGCGTAGTGCAGACTTGACCTTCGCACACTTGATAGATTATTTCTTCAGTGCCGAAGAAGTTTGGACCAGGCGTATAGGTAAACGAACCATTTGGAGCCATGGTAATTGTTCCATTGGTGGGAGGCGTTGGTATGGTGTAAATCCAGCCTTGTGTCAGGAACCACGGTTCAGCTACGGTTCCGCTTACCGGATTTCCCTCAAGCGTATTGAATGTGTCATCAAGATCGCAGAATACTTCAGGCGTGAACGGTGAAGGGCTGCAAGGATTCAGTGGGTCGCTGCCGTTATTTACTTCGGCTCCGTCTAGAATACCGTCATTGTCTGTATCTGAATCCGCAGGATCAGTACCGAGTGCAATTTCTTGGTCGTTTGTCAGGCCGTCGTTATCGCAGTCGTCGGTGCCAGCTGTAATGGGGCTGCAAGGATTTAATGGGTCTGTACCGTTATCGATTTCATCACCATCATTTGATCCATCACCATCGGTATCCGGGTTTGTGTTGTCGGTTCCGGCGTCTGTTTCTCCGTCGTTGTCAAGACCGTCATTATCACAATCGTTCGTGCCTAGAGCATTGATGTTTGGATCGCAAGGGTTGAGCGGATCCGTTCCATTATCAACCTCAGTTCCATCATTTATGCCATCACCATCGGTGTCTGAGTTACCAGGGTTTGTACCTTCGGTTGTTTCTTCATCGCTGGTAAGTCCGTCGTTATCGCAATCAGCGCTTGCAACTGCACCGGCGTTTGGATCACAGCCATTTTCAGGATCTGTTCCATTGGCTGTTTCATCGCCATTCGTAATTCCATCACCATCGCAATCGGCGAGTACGTCTGTAAGACAGTCACCAACTTCTACGATGACAGTTGCTTCGTCGCACACACCTGTGGCGTCGCAAATCTCGTATGTGAATGTGTCGTTACCTTGGAAATCGACAGCCGGTGTATAAAGGATTGTGTCATCGGTTGGGTCGTTTGGTGTGCCACCGTCGTTAACTGCTGCAACGCCAGAGCCCTGGCTGGTTACGCTAATGCTACCAGCGGAAGGACCGTTGAATCCGAAATTGTCATTATCCAATACAGTTATTGTAACAGCAGTGTTGAGCGGAGTAGAAGCATTATCGTTTTGAGCAACCGGTCCTGTGCAACCGCTGTTATCGGGGTCACAAGCATCTAATGGATCTGTTCCGGCGAGCACT
>JAIYBR010000243.1 GCA_027488435.1 Flavobacteriales bacterium | reverse complement strand
GTTGTAAAAATGGAGAAAAATGAAACCGTGACACTGAGTGTGGAGGGCGATGACATTGCCTTTAATTCACGCGTTATCGCGAAAAAAGATGAGCCTGCACCTGTTGTGGCCAAGTTGAATATGGAAACTCGCGAGGCGAAGGCAAACGAGTCCTTTATCATCAACGATATCTACTACACAACGAATAGCGCCGACATCGAAGAGCGCTCCAAAATTATCCTGGATGCATTTGCTGAATATCTCATTGACCATCCCACAATGATCATCGAAATTGCCGGACATACCGATAGCCGGGGCGATGAAAATGCCAACAAAGCCCTATCAGCCGAACGTGCCTTTGAAGTGATGAAGTACCTCGTCGATCATGGTGTAGAGGGAAAACGGCTCGCCTACCAAGGATACGGAGAAAGCAAACCAATAGGTGACAACAATACGGAAGAAGGGAGAGCGATGAATAGGAGGACGGAGTTTTTGATCAAGAGGATGTGAGAATGGAGAAGGGAAACTGCAATACATAGTCCCATTCTCCATTCTCCACTTCCCATTCTTTCCTTATTTTCGCGCCATCAAATTTTCAATTTCGCTATGAACATCCACGAATATCAAGGTAAATCGATTCTGGCCTCCTATGGAGTGGCCATCCAACGCGGTTATGTGGCTTCAACCCCTGAAGAGGCGCACACAGTTGCCGTGAAACTAAAAGAAGAAACCGGAACAGGTTGGTTCGTAGTGAAAGCCCAGATTCATGCCGGTGGTCGCGGAAAAGGTACCGTTACCGAAACAGGTTCGCGCGGTGTTGTTCTTGCGAAAGGACTCGATGACGTTGCTGACATTGCCAAAGGCATTCTCGGTGGACACCTGGTAACGCTTCAAACCAAAGCGGAAGGAAAGCTGGTTCAGAAAGTATATGTTGCGGAAGACGTTTACGCCCCCGGCGCAAGCGAACCCCGCGAATTCTATATGTCGGTCCTCCTCGACCGCGGCCTCGGTCGCAACGTAATCGTGTACTCGCCCGATGGCGGTATGAACATCGAAGACGTGGCGCACAACACACCCGAGAAAATCTTCAAGGAAGTAATCGACCCAATGACAGGCGTCAACGACTTCCAGTGCCGCAAAATCGGCTTCAACCTGGGCCTCAGCGGCACTGCGATGAAAGAAATGGGCAAGTTTGTGAAAGCCCTTTACGCTGCCTATGTGGGTTGCGATGCTGCCATGTTTGAAATCAACCCGGTGCTCAAAACCAGCGACGATCGTGTAATTGCGGTTGATGCGAAGGTGACCCTCGATGGCAACGGACTCTTCCGCCATCCGGACTACGCACAAATGCGCGACACCACAGAGGAAGATCCACTCGAAGTGGAAGCTAGCAATGCCGACCTCAACTATGTAAAGCTCGAAGGCAACGTTGGCTGTATGGTTAACGGAGCAGGATTGGCCATGGCGACCATGGACATCATCAAATATAGCGGCGGTGAACCTGCCAACTTCCTCGACGTAGGCGGAACAGCCGATGCGAAGCGTGTTGAAACTGCTTTCCGCATGATTCTCCGCGATTCTTCTGTAAAAGCGATTCTCGTCAACATCTTCGGCGGTATCGTACGCTGCGACCGCGTAGCACAAGGTATTGTTGACGCGTACAAAAACATTGGAAATATCCAGGTGCCTATTATCGTGCGCTTGCAAGGTACCAACGCGGTTGAAGCCAAGAAGCTCATCGATGAAAGCGGATTGGAAGTACACTCTGCGATTACGTTGCAGGAAGCAGCGGATCAGGTGAAGAAGGTACTTTCATAATGACGAATGGCGAATGACTAGTGACTAATAAAAAGGCACGTTTTGATTTTCAAAACGTGCCTTTTCATTTTAGAAATAGGATGCTATGAGTAGCTCAATACTCGCCATTCGCCATTCGCTGTTCGCCATTCACAACTATTCTCACAGCCATCAACCCATCCCGTATCGGCAGCAACACGTTCTCAACGCGCGGATCTTCCGTGACACGTCTGTTGAGCTCCTGCATCACCCTCGTCTCCTTGTCATTGGGATGAGGCTCGTGTAGCACTTTGCCCGACCACAGTACATTATCGATGAGCATGATTGCGCCGAGTTTCAGGCGTTGCATCAGCATGTCGTAGTAGTCTAGATAGTTCTCCTTGTCGGCATCCATAAAAACCAAGTCGAAGTTGAGCGGTAATAGAGGAATCAACTCGCGCGCATCGCCGAAATGACGTTCAATTTTATGTCCGTGCGGAGAAAGAGTGAAATACTTGTCTTGAATCCACTGCAGCTCATCGTTGATGTCGATGGTAATCAATCGTCCATCTTCGGGCAATCCTTCGGCCATGCACAAAGCGGAATAGCCTGTGTAGGTTCCAATCTCCAGAATCGTTTTCGCGCGCATCATTTGCACGAGCATCTTCAATACTCGACCTTGAAGATGACCACTTAGCATGCGCGGATTGATGACCTTCTGCCAAGTCTCGCGAGTCAATTGCTGCAGTAACTCGGGCTCAGCTCCGGTGTGGGCTTCTACATAGCGCTCGATTTGTTCGGGGAGGAAGTTCATGGATTATGAAGTTTATATTTTCGTAGTTAGTTCCCTTCCTCGGTAAACAAAAATTTAAAAATTACATCGTCGCACTCATCGAACATGTAAACGATGAAAAAAGCTTTAATAGCGTCGCATGGGCCTAACCGAACGCAGGTCTGATTTCAGGGCCAAGCCGCTTCCCTCAATAGCCCTTACAGTTATCGCTGATGACAACCAATATTCCTCGGCGCTAGTCCAGTATTCATTTTCTAAATCAGGAATGGATTGAAGTGCTGTTCCGCTTGTAACCATGATGAGTGCCTCCTTCCATGAAGGCAGAAACCAATCAGCATAACCACCGAAATTAAAATCAGAGCAAACATCTGCCGCAATTCCTTGTTGATTGCATGCCTGCAATATAAGATTGGTATTTTCAGCACCTGAACCGGCATCATACCAAAGTCCTCCAACACTCAATCCCTCGCATCCCCACTCAACACTGTCGGGCAATTCATTAGGCGCAATCTCCAAGTATCGCCAGCCATCGGTGTAAACACCTTTATCATAAACAATGTAGCCACCGGCGGCTCCCACGCTTCCTTCAGAACCTTGTGTGTGAACCATTATTTCATCAGAATATATTACTGTACCATTTACGACCATATACGCCCGAAAATAAACATCAGTGTTAGGAGTCATTTGAGGTACTGTCGACCAATACCAAATCTGAGATGCTTCATAAGTTCCTGTGCTATTGATATTGCCTCCCCATGCATTAATCTGATTGTCATTCATATCTACTCCGGGGTCAAAACTCCAAACAAGCCTCAATTGTGCATTCGTAGCATCTCCTAGGCTTAGAACGGATGCAGAAAAATCGCCTCGAAATATAAATTGCGGAAGTGAATCATAGTCGGCACTTATAAAAGAAGAATCATAATTCAAGCGCTGAAGAATTACTTCATCTAAAACAATTTGGGGTAATTCAAATTGCTCTGTACTAAAGGAAAACACATCCCCGTAATCATACCCGGTAATATTTCCCATGTAGGCTCTAGCATAATAGGTAGTATTCGGTTCAAGATTGTCTAATTGGATTGAATAAATACCAGACTCATAATAGCCCGTTGAACCGGAACAAAATAATGCACCTGATACTGCATTTGGATCAGTTGAGACCCGAATACATGGTCCACCTTCGTCACATCCATTATCAATCAATTCTACTTCCATTCGCGCTGAACTTTCCGTCACATCATACACCGCCATTACGGTATTGACAGACGGCTGATAAGGCGCCCAGCGCAATTGACCATTACAAACGCATAGTTTCTGATAATTTGTTCCCAACGGGAGTATTTGCCAGCTGTCATCATTCCAGTATAGGATATCACCTTCATTGGCGCCCTGCGGCAAATCGCCTCCGCCGGTGTTGGCCGCAAAGAGTGCGTAAGGCACACTCAACAACTGAGACGACGTCGTCAAGGTATAATTAGAACCTCCGTCGGGATCAATGCATACCTGCACGAAATACGGACCATCCCCCCAATTAATCTGCGAAAAATTCGTCGACCACTGCGGCGTGCCCTCGCCTATCACTAAGGTCAACAATCCGTTTTGATTCGTCTGCATTCCCGACTGATGCAGCTCCTGGTAAACCAGAGTTCCTCCAATGCTATCCCGTGTAACACTGACCTGAACACCAACCGAGGCATTCGAAAGTAAAACGCCCTCCTCGTTGCGCACCACCGCCTGATAATTAAAACCCTGCGGTGCTTGAGCAATCATTTCACTTGCGGCAAGAATCAAGGCAACAAAAGCGAGAGCTATTCTGATTTTCATTTCGATACTGGAATTTGGATTCTTGGCAAATCTAACCAAGCCTTTATATACCCAATCACAAGAAAGGTACAATACCGCAACACTCGAGGGAGTGTTCAAAAAACTCCAGCTTAAAATTCAATCACCCGCTTTACAGAAGTATGACACAAAGAAGAAGTTATACCTCACCCCTCACCCTCACCCCTTATAGCTTATACCTTACCCCTTACCCCTCCTCCCTCCAACCTTCCTCCCTACTTTTGCGCAATGGTGAAAAAAACAATTCTCCTTCGGCTGGCACTTGCGACGCTTATCGGTATGCCGCTCGTCGCCATCGTTGTAGATCGATTCTCTGATACTGTCAATTTACAACTGGCCATCACAGGCGATGGTAAATTCGGAGAACAACTGGCAATGGGTTCTTTGGCGGGCTTACTAATCGCTATTAGCGCTCATCTTCTCATCGCGTCACCTCTGCTCGATGCCGTGAACACTTCGTATGCTCGCATGCTCGGACGTTTTCGACTTTCGATCAGTGAAATACTGCTCATCTCGCTTTGCGCCGGTGTAGGTGAAGAAATGCTCTTTCGAGGAGCCATTCAACCTTTTCTCGGCATTCCTATAACCTCCATTTTTTTTGTCGCCATACACGGCTATCTCAATCCGCGCGATTGGCGCTTGTCGATTTACGGCCTTGCGATGACAGTCGGTATCGCATGGCTTGGCTATTTGTCAGACTCGCGCGGGCTGCTCAGTGCCATTATCGGTCATACCATTATCGACGTTTACTTACTCATTTACTTGCAGCGCACTGCAAAGTCAACCCTTGTTACTCACAACCCCGATTTAATTGACTTTCCGGAGGAAGAGAACGAATAACAAGCTGTTATCTCTGTGCCTCTGCGGTTTTATGACATTAACCGCAGAGGCGCAAAGAGGCGCAAAGAAAAAACCCTTAAGAATGCCTAAACCAAAAGCAAATTCACTCTCCGATTTAGGTGGAATGGTATACTCCACCAACCCGAATTACAAACCGGAAGAGGAACCATTAAAAGATGAGTCTTTGCCAAGCGGTCAGCAAGACTTGCGCGTGTGGCTGGAAAAGAATCATCGCGGTGGCAAAACGGCAACTGTCATTAAAGGATTTATTGGCAGCGAAGCCGACCTTGAGTCATTGGGAAAAACATTAAAGACTAAATGCGGAACAGGCGGCTCGGCCAAAGAAGGCGAGATTATTATACAAGGTGACCATCGCGAGAAGATTATGACTATTCTTTTACAACTCGGATACAAAGCCAAAAAAGCAGGATCCTAACATGAACTTCTATCCAAAAACTCCCTTTCGCATTACCATCAAAACACTACAGAATCTGGAAGAGGTTCTTGCAGGTGAAATGCGCGAACGAGGGGCCAACAACATTGAAATCGGCAAGCGCGTAGTGCACTGCACGGGTGACATGGCGTTGGTATACACTTGCAACCTGCATCTAAGAACAGCACTTCGCGTGTTGATTCCCATCGTTGAATTTCCCATTCGCCAAGCCGATGACATTCATCGGCAGGCCATGAAATTTGACTGGACGGAATGGTTAGATTTAGATCAGACTTTCGCCATTGATCCAAACGTGAACAGCGAATTCATTCGACACAGCAACTACGCTTCCGTTAAATTGAAAGATGCTATCGCCGACACTTTCAATCGAAAATTCGGAAAGCGTCCCAATGTTCATCCCGAAAAACCGGATGTGCTTTTTCACTTACACGTCGACAATCACCGCGTTACCATTTCACTCGACAGCAGCGGTGAATCATTGAACAGACGTGGCTATCGTTCTCGCGGTGCCCGCGCTCCGCTCAATGAGGTATTAGCCGCCGGTATGATCATGCTCACGGGCTGGCGAGGCGAAAGCCATTTTTACGACCCCATGTGCGGAAGCGGTACGCTGGCTATCGAAGCGAATATGATTGCGAGACAGATGCCTCCTCAAGTATTGCGAAATGAATTCGGCTTCATGCGCTGGAAAACTTTCGACAAGGCACTATGGCAACAAGTGAAGCGAGATGCAATGCAACAAATGACATTGCCGACACACCGCATATTCGCTTCCGATGCCGACACATTTCAAATGCGCACCGCACGCGAAAACATTGAAAACGCAGGCTTCGAAGATGATATTGAACTAACGCAACAAGATTTCATGGAAATGAAACCCATTTCCGAGCAAGGCATTATCGTGATGAATCCGCCCTACGGCGAGCGCATGGATGAAGAAAACATCATTCCGATGTATAAAGCCATAGGCGACCATTTGAAGCATGCGTGTGCCGGACACAGCGCATGGATTATTTCTTCCGATGAAGAAGCGCTAAAGCGCGTTGGATTGAAACCCTCACGCAAAATCGCGCTTATCAACGGGACACTCACTTGCAAGTACTATCGCTTTGATTTGTTTGCCGGAAAACGAAACGAGCGCCATCAACACAATCAACCCACTGAATCATGAATCCCATTGCACTCATCACCGGAGCCACCTCCGGTTTTGGCAAAG
>JAIYBR010000120.1 GCA_027488435.1 Flavobacteriales bacterium | reverse complement strand
GGTGTTTCCTGGAATACTTCGTTGCGCGAATACACGGTGAATGACCTTCCCGCAGGAAGCGTGGGCAGCTCATCACTCCTTCTTCCCTTTGGCAGCTCTGTGACGCGTGTAGGACAAATGACCAACAACCGCCAAGGACTTAATTTAAATGTTCAGGCAAAAATTCAACGTCTGAAGATTAGCGCAGGCATTGGTTCTTCAGCGGAGCTCAAACCGGCTGCAGCTGTTATTACCGTAGGTCATCCCGTCAATCAGTTTACGCGTTCTCGTTTCTGGCGCTGGAACTTCCCGGCCAACATTGGACCCTATGGAAGATACTCGGATGTGTACCGCGACGTTTATGAAACTGTTCTACTCTCCGACGATTCTATGGGGGTTGTGGTCAATAAGAAGTTTTTCAATGCTGCCGAAGTTCAGCTGAAGTACGAGCACACCATCGCGGGCCATGAAAGCTATTTCTTCGCCTTGTTTCAGGCCAACACCTGTTCGCGCGACTGGTCGGCACTGCCCATGACCAGCGAAAAGGCCTACATACGCCAATATGCAAGCGAAGTGGAATGGTACCTCCGTCTTACTCCCCGATTTGTATTCAACGCTTATGCCGGTATCGAGCGCACGCTGGGAAATTATCTAACTGAAATAAGCGAAGAGACGTTCCGCCCACTCAATCAATACGGCAAAGGATATGGCATAGGTGGCGATATAGACCTTGGCAAAAATGCACGTCTTTACGTGCGCCACCGCTGGTACTCCTTTGAAGACACCAGCTTTCCGCTCGATGCATTCGAAGGAAGAGAACTTACTGTAGAACTCAAAGCATTCTTTTAAGTGAAAATGAAAATCAATTATATAGCGTTGGTTGTTTCTGTCCTGCTGATTGAAACAACAGCCATGGGTCAACAAGAAACGCGCAAGATTACCTTTACGGGAGCCGCCCGTGCGCAATTCTACAGTGACTATTACCAATCGCAAAACGAAGAAGATACAATTACGGTTCCTAAGCTCAACAGCGGCAATACACTGGTCGACCTGGGAGTCATCATGCGACCTAATCCGCAAATGGAGATTCAAGGTATGGTTCGGGTGCGAAACGACTATGGTGGCTTTTGGGGTGCCGGTGTAAGTTTCGACGTGCGTCAGTTATACGTGAAAGGTGTTGCAGGCGGCATCGTGCGTTACCAGTTGGGCGATATCAATTACAAACTCACGCCCTACACGCTTTGGAATACACAACAAGAATTAATCAGTAACACTCCTTTCTCTTTTCAGCAGCAAACCGATGTGGTAAACTATGATCACTTTTACAACAACGACAATAGCTGGCGTCAGCAAGGTGCATCTGCAGAAATGGCGTTTGAGTTCGGAAAATGGATTAGAGAGATTGAGATTAAAACAGTTGCCACGCGCCTTAAAACAACCGATTTCAGTCAAACCAACGATCGAATCTTCAGCGGATTTCATCTTGGTTTGGTTCAAAGCGAGCACCTCCGTTTCGGATTCAACTATACCAACGTTTTCGACATCTACGGCACATCGCGCAGCATGGCAACCTTCCACCATCCTGTAATGACCGTGACCATGAATTACTATCGGAAAGTTGGTTCATGGCTCCATACACTCGAAGGCGAAGCGGGCCGTTCGAATTGGTATTACAAGCAGGAGCAAGATGACAGCATTCCCGACTGGCAAGGGAAATTCGCCGATGCAAAGTACAAGCTTAGGCACAGCGATAACGGATTGTACGGAAGTGTGCAAGTCAAGTATGTTTCTTCCGATTTCAGAAGCATAGGTGCGCAAACAAAACGCGTCAATTTCAATGGCTCCTTGAGCGCATTCCAACGCGTTGGCAACGCTCAGGTGCTCCGCCCTATCACCATGGTTGATTTGATGCGCGAATCCGGCCTTTATCCCACGCAACTGCAAACTAACCTGATGGCTTTCGCTCCACAATACGACAACATTACACCTTACGGAGAAGCAACACCCAACCGTCAGGCATCCATCATCAAGGTGGGCTATGAAAACAAGAAGAGCCCGCTTTCTGCATCCGTAACCTATTACAGAGGACAAGAAGTGCGTGGAGAAGGAACTACCACCTTGCGTGGCTTCGAGCGTTATGAAGTAGATGCCTCCTTTAATGCAGGCCGATTCATTAGCGCCGACGACAAAGACGCGTCCGTTCAAATCCGCGTTCGCAATGACCGCACTTCACGCCCCGGAACAGAATCGGTTCCCGGCATCAACCTGTCATCACGCACACTCACAGCGGGCATGGACTTCGAGTTCAAAAAACAGTGGCACCTCATTGGAGCATTTCAGCTCTTGACTTACACAGGATTTGAACTGAAAAGCATAAAAGACTTCAATGATGAAATCTACAATTTCTCCGAATTAAACCTGGAAGGTAGCGAGCAGCTAGCTTCGGCAGGCTTCAAGTATTCATTTAGCGACAAAGCGTTTTTGAGTGTTCAATACTACAAGTTCTTCAACAACAACAACGAACTGGATGAAGCACTCTTTACAGACAAGCAGTGGATGTTGTTATACCAAATCAACTTCTAAAGATGAGCAAAAAACTAATTTTCCCAATCCTGGCGACAATCCTTTTTCTGAACGGTTGCAAGCCTGAAGACGCCTTCGACGGACCCGACCTCGAAGACATTTACGGTCCCTTCTTCGTTTCAGAATTGCTGACCATCAGCGATGAATCAATTGACCTCGCCTCAGGTGAATCCACTCGTTTCAATGCGAAGTTTTCGAAAAACCTGAACTGGAAACTCGAAATCATAGGTCTTTCCTCCGGAGCCAGGCACGTACACGAAGAATTTTCATCCATAATGGATTACAACTGGAACGGTGCGACCTCCATTTTACCGATGTTTCGCCAGGAATCGTGCGAGGTACGCCTCACGTTCGAAAATCAGTTAGACACCCTGCGCGACACACTTGCTGTTCAATCCATTCGCCCATTGCAAGGTTTTGTACTGAGCGATTTTGAATCGGGAGTGAATCCGGATTGGGATCCATTCATTCAATCGGGCAGCAATATGAGTTTCACTGTTCGTAGCAACGGCCAAGCGGCTCAAGGCAACAACTATTACGACATGGGTGGCACTGTAACCTGGGACTGGTTGATCGGGCTTCTCGATATTCCGGCCAGCGCATACAATGTGGAGCATTTCCCGCTGAGTAACAACCCGAGTGATGTGTACTTCAACACCATGATCTACAAACCCGCTGCCTACGACAATGGTCTAACGCTTATTCAATTCAGAGAAGATGATAACGGTGATGGAAACTACACCAGCGGTCAAGAAGACTTATGGGCATTCGAAATTTCAGGGGGTTCCGACGGCTGGTCTACAATCAGCAAGCGCTACTCCGATATTGTAACGCTGGTGAACGGTTCTGAAACAGCACCAATCGGCAACGGACTTCACGAACCCGACAAGATTGTGAAGGTTTCGATACTCTTCCTTGCGAATCCCGCCTCGGGCTATTCGCAGGCTTACCTAGACTATATCACCTTCACAACCGGAGGACCATTGCAGCCATGATGACGCGCATTACATACGCAGCATTCTTAGCCATCCTTTTGCAGGCATGCTCGAATGTGAAGCCACTTGCGCTTTATGATCGGGAAGACTGGCCGGCAGAAGGACCGTTGAAAGGACTTGGTGCAACTTCGATCTATAACGAAGCTATAAGCACTGAAATCTGGTATACGCAAAACACCTCGTGCATTCAAGTCAGCGGAGAAACGGGCACCGCATCGAGCGGATCAAACAACATGCGCATTAAGTGGGACAAGCCTAGCGGCGGTTGCGACTGGGTGGGTATGGGCATCGGCTGGGCAGGTTGGAGTGGCAAAGACTTTTCACAGATTTACAATTCAGCTGCGATTGCATTTGACGTGCGCTCGCTTACCGGCCCCATGAAAGGGTTGCCCTGGGCAATCGGTTTTGAAGACTTCAACGGTGAACAAGCCTGGACCGGATTCGCTCCTTCGATGATTGAAGGAAAGGTGATAACTGAAAATTGGACGACCGTGCGCGTGCCGCTGGAAAATTTCCCTTTCGAAGCGCGCGATGTGGATGTAGGTTCTATCAAGCAAGTCATCATGCAGTTCGAATCGTCGGGTACTGTGTCGATCGACAACATTCGCATTGAACCTTACAAGTCGCGAGGAAGACAACAAGCCACGCTGAAAACACTTGGCGAGGTTTATTTCGATGGTGTGATCAACGTATCTGATTCGGCGCTTACTCATTTTGAGCTCGATGGACATAAGCTTTTCATAGGTGCTAATCAAGACTTTCTCTACCTAGGCGGAGTGGTGTTCGATGATACTCCGATGATCAATACCCGCGAAGGCAAGGATATCTGGAACGGCGATGCCATCGAGATAGCGTTCAGCACACAGTCGGGTCTTAACCCGAAGCGTGCGATTTTCTACGAAGACGATAGGCACCTCGGCATTCGAATGAGTGCGACCCCGCAAATCTGGGATTGGACCCGATCGCAAAGCGTGAATGCAGAAGTAAAGACTTCTAACGTGAGCGATTTCATCTATTCCTTTGAGTGTAAAAT
Source organism: Flavobacteriales bacterium (assembly GCA_027488435.1). Taxonomy (GTDB): domain Bacteria; phylum Bacteroidota; class Bacteroidia; order Flavobacteriales_D; family Sanyastnellaceae; genus JAIBBG01. Next base: position 5,674 of record JAIYBR010000120.1, on the reverse strand, counting down.
TCCCTGGAAAGAACTGGCAACCCAACCCTGGCAAGAAGGCGGAGAATATGCAATTGAACTCGCGATAGACCTTGCCGACCAGGAAAGCGTGCGTCAATCGCAGATTCGTTGGAACTCGGCCGACAAGGAAGGATTTCACACCAGCCCTTCACTCTGGGGAAGGCTTTTCATTCAACAAATAACCCGATAAAGAACTCTTTTCATTCCTATGAAGAAGTCCATATTCGTCCTTTCGCTCTTTTTAGCACTGGGCTGCAACGCGCAGAAAGCATCGAAAAAAACGCTGCCTGTATCGGCCACTCCTGTCGACATCGAGACGCTCATCGCTCAAATGACCATCGAAGAAAAGGTGGGCCAGATGACGCAGATAAATCTCGATGTAGTGTGCGAAGGCGGGATCTACAAACTAGTTGAGCCCCATCACATTGAGCCCTCCAAACTGAATGAAGCCATCACCAAATGGCACGTGGGCTCGGTGCTCAACTGCGGCGGGCATGCCTATCCGCTAAAACAGTGGCATGAGTTAGTTGGAGAAATTCAACGCGTTGCCACCACTCAAGGACGACTAAAAATTCCAGTGTTGTATGGCGTCGACGCCATTCACGGTGCCAATTATATGATGGGGTCTACCCTATTCCCTCAGCAATTGGGACAAGCTGCCACGTTCAATCCGGAACTTGTAAAACGAGGTGCGCAAATCACCGCCTACGAGACACGCGCTGCAGGTATTCCTTGGAACTTCTCTCCCGTGTTGGATGTAGGCCGCAACCCCAACTGGTCGCGCTTCTTCGAAACCTATGGCGAAGATCCGATCGTGTGTGCAACGATGGGCCGCGCTTGCATCGATGGATACCAAGGCAGCAGCACCAGGCCCGATGCTACGCACGTGGCTGCGTGCATGAAGCACTTCCTTGGTTACAGCGGAGCACGCACGGGCAAAGACCGCACACCGGCCATCATCAGCGACATAGAATTGCGTCAGATTTACATGCCGTCGTTCCAAGCTGCTATCAACGAAGGAGCCATGAGTGTCATGATCAACAGCGGTGAAATCAACGGAATTCCCGTGCACGCCAACCCCGCTATTCTCACGCAACTATTGCGCAATGAAATGGGCTTCCAAGGCATGGCCGTAACCGACTGGGAAGACGTGATGAAGCTGCACCAGATACATAAGGTGACCGCCAACAACAAGGAATCGGTGAAAGCAGCAGTCGATGCCGGCATCGATATGTGCATGGTTCCCAATGACTTTGAATTCGCGCGTCACTTAATTGAATTAGTGAAAGAAGGAAAGATTACCGAGGCACGTCTCAACGAATCGGTGCGACGTATTCTCGTTATGAAGCGCGACCTTGGATTGTTTGTGAACGCCATGCCTCCAGCGCTGAAAGACTTCCCCGATTTCGGATCTGTGAAGCATCAGCAAGCTGCGCGCGAAACCGCGGAAGAGAGCATCACGTTACTGAAAAATGACGGCGTTCTTCCATTAAGCAAAACTTCGAAAGTGCTCGTTTGCGGCCCGGCAGGGTTTTCACTCACGCTCATCAACGGGGCATGGACTCGCACTTGGCAAGGCACCGACCCCAAGTATGAAGATGCTTCACGCCATACCATTTATGAAGCGCTGCAAGTAGTTAATCCGAACATATCTTTTTCGGAAGGTTCTACCCTCGATAGTTTATCCAATGTTGACGAAGCTGTTGCCAAAGCGCGCACCAGCGATGTGATTGTTGTATGTCTTAGTGAGCTGCCGTCAACAGAAAAACCCGGCGACATTGAAGACCTTCGCATGCCCGATGCTCAGCGTGAGTTGGTAAAGCGACTCAGTAAAACAGGCAAGCCAATCGTGTTGGTGCTGGTTGAAAACCGTCCGCGCATCATTCACGACATCGTGCCACTTTGCAATGCGGTTGTGATGGCCTATCAGCCCGGCGACCTGGGCAGCGATGCATTGGCGCGCATACTGGTGGGCGATGTAAACCCATCGGGTAAGCTGCCGTTTACCTATCCGGCGCACGAGCAATCGCTCCTCACCTATGACCATAAATTCAGCGAAACACTCGACCCGAAATTTGGCAACACAGCCTATGCGCCCGAGTGGCCGTTTGGATTTGGACTGTCGTATTCGAAATTGAATTACGGTCCTTTGAAGCTTTCCGGCACTGAGTTGAAAGGCAATGGCTCCATAACCGTAACCATCGACGTGACGAATGCCGGTGTCATGGACGCACGCGAGACCGTGCTGCTCTTTACATGCGACCAGGTAGCGTCAATTACTCCATCTGTGAGAAAGCTGCGCATGTTCGACAAGAAACTCATTAAAGCCGGAGCAACTATGAGCTTCACGTTCACGCTCACGGCTTCTGATTTGGCGTTCATCAACAAAGACTTGAAAAGCGTGACAGAGCCCGGCACATTCGATATACTCATCGGCGATCAGAAAGCAACCATTCAATATCTACCGCAATGAAAACCCACTATTATATTTCTATCGTGCTTGTGTTGCTAGGCTTGAGCTGCAAGCAATCGAACCCCGAAGATGCGCTGGGTCGTGTTGGCGACGAGGTAACCTTTGCCGGCCGCAAATGGGACGTGAAGTGGGGCAACGAACCGATGGGTCCGGGGCCGAATATGTTTTCGCGGCTGTATAAAGATGTGTGGGTCGATGAAAACGGATGGCTTCACCTAGCCGTAGCCCAACACGACGGAGTATGGTACTCGTCGGAAGTGGTAGGTCGCGACAACCTCGGCTACGGCACATACACGTGGACCATCCAAGCCGACCCCATGAGCTTTTCGGAAAACGTAGTGTTCGGATTGTTTACCTGGGATGACAGCACCTTCTACACAGACGGCAACAGTGAGGTCGACATTGAATTTGCGAAATGGGGCGATACGGCCAGCACCACACCAACAACGTTCTCTGTGCAGCCCGTTGCTTTTGGAGCCTATTATGCCGAGCGCACCCGCGAGCGAGCTGTTGATCCCAACAAGCTAAAGGGCGTCACCACGCACCAATTTACCTGGACCGACACACTCATTACCTGGGCCAGCTATGCAGGCGAAACGATTTCAGGTGAGCCATTAGCTACCTGGGATTTCGATTTGAATCATCCGCCACGAAGAAAAAAAGAAGGCGACATTCAATCACTCCCCATCGTCATTCCCAAACCCGGAGCCAACACCAACGCCCGCATGAATTTGTGGACACTTCCCTACACGACCCTCGGGCCCAACAATCAGCTAGAGCATGAGGTCGTAATACGGAGCTTTGCGTACGAGCCGTTGTAGGGACGAGGGGCGAAGGGCGAAGGGCAGTTACTGCGCAACTTATCCCTGGTAGCATGGGTGCCATGATCGGTCTCGGCTTCGCTCGACCACTGTAACACCCTTAGGAAAAACCGGCCGCGGCTTCGCTCGGTCACCGCGTGCGGTCACCGAGCGCAATCGAGGGCGGTCACCGAGCGTAGCCGAGGTGCCTCGATCGACGTCACGATTTTAATCATGGGGCTAAAAAAAACAATCCATATTTCCTTTCCCACGGCAGAAGCCGTGGACTGCACCTGCAATTTCGAAGGGCTTAATCACGAAGACAACGAACAGAAAATCCAACCTGCTTATTGCTGGTTACTCTGAGGACATTGCCACCGCTGTAACCTAGATATCGAGACCAAGCGGAGCCCATACCCACCTCGGAAGAACTCCACCAATGCATGAGATAGCCAATATATCCGTATCCTCCGTTGTTGTCGCGGAAGCCCGCGGGAGCACCTGAAAAACCGCTACTGTTGGTCGCTTCCGTATTTGGAGCGTACCACAATCCAGTTGCATTTTCTATAGTGCCCGTAGTTTTCATTTTGCCTCCGGCTATGGTTTCTCCGCCGAGATAGTTTGTTAACACTGTCCATTCCTGGTCGGTTGGCACATGCCAACCCACTGGGCACAACTGACGGGCATCTGCGCACGCATACCAATTATATAACCTGCCATAAGGACAAGCATTATTTGCGTCGTTGTTCCAATAAGCCCAGGCACCTACCTGCGTGTTTACTGCATTCGCCCATTCTGTGTTCGATAACCCTGTCTGTATCGCATCCCCATTCCGATAAATACTCGTATTGAGATTCTCCGTCATCCACTCCTGCGTGCCTATAACAATGGTCTTGTACCGATTCCCCTCTTGGTCGGTCATCGAACCGTAGGAAAGATTGGAATTATGAACATTGGGCGTTCCGCAGGTATGAAGGGTTGTTCCATTCGCAGAACTATTCGCCTCACTGACGCCCGGAATAATCACAAAACTACCATCTCCCACAAACAGGGTGTCGCCTGTTGCGCTCACGTTAATACGTACACTTCCCGCATACAAGGCATACGGCACACTCAACAACTGCTGATTACCGATGTCGACAAAACCACTTCCCAAGTCCAACTCCACCTGCATGAACTTCGCACCATCATACCAGTTTAAATTGCTCAGCGATACGCTGCTACCGAGTTGAACGGTAAATAAGCCGAGTGCGCTTGTGGTCACCGTCTGTAATTCCTGCCAAACGCTGGTGCCGGTTGCCGTTCCTTCGTGTATAGTGAATCGCGCGTTGAGCGCACTGCTTGCAAGGGGCTCGCCGACGGCGTTTCGGGCAATGGCTTGGTAAGGAATAAGCGCAGGGGCTTGAGCTGTCAGTATTATACTGATAAGCAAAGCGAGCATTGTGAGAGTTAGGCGCAAGGGTCTGCAGTTTTGGCGAAAATAATTACGAATTATGCAAGAAAGGGCGAGGGACGAAGGGCGAAGTACGGTTACGGCGCAACTTATCGCTGGTAGCAGGGGTGCCTCAATAAGCCACACCAGCCCTGCTCCCCTCTCCTTTGGAGAGGGGCTGGGGGTGAGGCCCGAGGCCTCGGCGGTTGGAGCACCTCGACCAACGCCCAGTCACCGCCAAGCCCAAAAGAAAAACCCGCCTCGCCCAACGCCCACGATTTTAATCGTGGGACTGAAAAAAACAATCCACATTTCCTTTCCCACGGCTGAAGCCGTGGGCTTTGTTAGGGCAAGAATTTGAAGTTTAATCTCGAAGGCAGCGGATGGAGAAATCAAACGCCTTTTGTCAATCACCTCGCACTATGAAACTATAGATATTCACTGGTTAGAAGCCACTTGTCATTTGCCACTCGCCATTTGCCACTAGTCATTACTCACTCCCCCACCTCACCTTCAACCATTCCCGCACCTGTACTTCCTTCGCATTGTTGCCTGGCTCGTAAAACTTGGCACCGGCAAGCGATTCGGGCAGAAACTGCTGATACACAAAATTACCTTCGTAGCTGTGCGCGTATTTGTATTCTTCGCCGTAACCGAGGTCTTTCATGAGCTTAGTGGGTGCATTGCGAATGTGCATGGGGATGCTCAGGTCGCCGCTGTTGCGCACCTCGGCAAGGGCAGCGTCGATGGCCATGAAGGCGCTGTTGCTCTTGGGTGAGGTGGCCAGATAAATAGCACACTGACTCAATATGATTCTACTCTCGGGCCATCCTATATTTTCTACAGCACGAAACGTAGCGTCGGCCATGAGCAAGGCGTTGGCGTTTGCTAAACCAATATCTTCCGATGCGAGTATAAGCATGCGCCGCGCAATGAACTTTGGGTCTTCACCGCCTTCTACCATACGCG
>JAIYBR010000286.1 GCA_027488435.1 Flavobacteriales bacterium | reverse complement strand
TCGCCACTCGCCACTCGCCATTCATCCTTCCAATTTCCCCATCTTTGCACCATGAAAAACATTCTCATCACCGGGGCGAGCTCGGGTATAGGCGCTGCTTCTGCGCGCATGCTGCATGCGAAAGGATATAAGCTGGGGTTGATGGCACGCAGCACCGACAAGCTGAATGCCTTGGCTGCAGAGCTGGGCGAGCGATGCCTTGTGCTTACTTGCGACGTAACGCGCTATGAAGAGGTGCAATCGTCTGTGCAGCAGTTTGTCGATACGTTCGGACAAATCGATGTGCTCATCAACAATGCAGGGCTGGGTTATTTTGATACGCTGGTAGGCGGAAAGATTGAAGAGTGGCACACCATGGTCGATGTGAATGTGAAGGGCGTGCTCAACTGCTTGCATGTGGCGTTGCCTTCGTTGATCGAAGCATGCGGACATGTCATCAACCTGGGTTCATTGGCTTCGCACCAGGTATTTCCGAACTCGGGTGTTTACTGTGCGACGAAGCACGCGCTCATAGCCATTAGCGACAGTATACGACTAGAATTGCCCGACAAGCTGCGTGTAACAACGATTAGCCCGGGCTCGGTCGACACTCCGTTCATCAATAGCACCAGCAACGCACAAATGCTCGATCAGTACAAAGACTATTTTGCTGCAGGACTGCGCCCCGAGATGATAGCTCAGCAGATACTGCATGCTATCGAAGCTTCTGCCGGTGGGGTAATCAGCGAGATTATCATTCGCCCCAACCGCACCATGAAGTAAGCTTACTTTTTTAGATACTCGGAAAACGTCTTCTTGAATTTCTCTACTTTCGGACGAACGACCATCTGGCAATACGGTTGCTCACCGTGTAGGTTGAAGTAATCCATGTGATAGTCTTCGGCGCGGTAGAAGGTGTCGACAGGCACTACTTCGGTAACTACTGGATCAGACCAGTTGCCGCTGGCGTTGGCTGCTTGAATGGCCAACTCCGCCGAAGCTTTCTGCGCATCGCTGTGATACATGATAGATGAACGGTATTGCGTGCCCACGTCGCCACCCTGGCGATTGAGTGTTGTGGGATCGTGCGTTCCGAAGAAGACTTCAAGAAGTTGGTTGTACGAAACGACTCGTGGGTCGAACGTAATCTGACACACTTCAGCGTGACCGGTTCTTCCTGTGCACACTTCCTTGTAGCTCGGGTTTTTTATTTGTCCGCCGGCATAGCCGCTTTCCACTTTCAGCACGCCATTTACATTTTGATAAACAGCTTCGACGCACCAGAAACATCCGGCACCGAAGGTTGCGATTTCAACAGAGTCGGAAGTAGGATTCATAGCAGGTAAGTCGATTTTTTTAGGGTTGTTATTGGTTTGCGAACATGCGCTAAGCGCAGCAAGGAGCGCAAGATAAATGGAAGTTATTTTCATGGATGATGATAGCATATCCATAACAACATAGGATGGCTGCGGTTCATTGCGTATGCATGTCAGTCTATTTGCAAAAGAATCACAACTGCCTTCGACTTCGCTCAGGCAACGTTCCTTCGACTTCGCTCAGAATATAATCAATTGTCTATGGCCCTTCGCCCTTATCCCTTACCCCTTACCCCTTACCCCTTACCCCTTACCCCTCTCCCTCGCCCCTCACCCTTCAAAATTCCTCACTATTTTCGCCCCATGGCATTAATCGAAGAATTTGATCGTTCCGGAAACTGGCTATTTCGCTGGCGCAGTTTCCTACCCTTGGTCCTGTATGTTTTGGCCGCATTGGTAATTCTATTCGAGGCAGATGTTCACATGCCTGCTTTCGATTCAACTTGGGCGTGGGTGTGCATCGGCATTTCATTGTTCGGACAACTCATTCGCGCCATCACCATTGGCTACACCCCGAAGGGCACCAGTGGCCGCAATACCAAAGAAGGGCAGGTGGCTGAAGTGTTGAATACAAAAGGAATCTACTCGGTGGTGCGTCACCCGCTTTACCTGGGGAATTTTTTCATGTGGCTGGGCATCATCATTTACGTGGGTAACTGGTGGTTTACGCTTGTTTGCTCGTTGCTTTTTTGGGTGTACTACGAACGCATCATGTTTGCGGAAGAGTTTTTTCTGCGTAAAAAGTTTGGTCAGACATATCTTGATTGGTCGGACAAGGTTCCATCGTTTTGGCCCCGCATCGCACAATGGAAATCATCGGGAGTTGAATTTTCGATGCGCAACGTGATGAAGCGTGAGTACAATGGATTCTTTGCCATCTTTCTTTCGTTTGCTTTGCTCGACGCCATGAAGAACTACGTGCACTATGGCTTCTCAACCTGGAAAGAAATGGTTACCCCATTTTGGATGTTCGCGCTTGTCATTTCCTTCGCTATTTTCATGTTACTTCGTTCGTTGAAGAAGTACACGAAGGTGTTGAATGTGGAGGGAAGGGAGTTTGTTAAGTAAGGGCGAATGACTAGTGGCGAATGGCGAATTGTAAAAGTCAATAATTTTTTACATTAATAAAAAGGGCTCACTTAGAAATGCTAAGTGAGCCCTTTTTATTAGTCACTCGTCACTCGTCATTCGCCACTAATTACGCGTCAATCTTCGCATACTTCGCATTGGCTTCAATGAAAGCACGGCGTGGTGGCACTTCATCGCCCATGAGCATTGAGAAGATGTGGTCGCATGCTGCGGCGTTTTCGATGGTTACCTGGCGGAGTGTGCGGTTAGCCGGATTCATAGTGGTTTCCCACAATTGTTCGGCGTTCATCTCTCCAAGACCCTTATAACGCTGTACGTTCACATTAGAATCCGAAGCGCCTTTCATTTCTTGAATCAAAGCATCGCGCTGCTCATCGTTCCAGGCGTACTCTGCTTTGTTTCCTTTCTTCACGAGGTAGAGTGGAGGAGTAGCGATGTAGATGTGTCCGCGCTCAATGAGTTCTTTCATGTGGCGGAAGTAGAATGTTAGAATGAGGGTTTCGATGTGCGAACCGTCGATATCGGCATCGCACATGATTACAATCTTGTGATAACGCAGCTTAGCGAGGTTGAGCGCTTTCGAG
>JAIYBR010000067.1 GCA_027488435.1 Flavobacteriales bacterium | reverse complement strand
GTTGCCACCATTGATCAAGCCGCGACGTGTCGTCACCATCTTCAGCGACCACATACACCCCTTCAAATGCTGCATCGGCAAACAGTTGTCGAACAACCGTCGTTTTGCCCACTTGCCGTGGCCCAGTAATGAGCTGTATAAAACACTCCTTTTCGAGGAGTCTATGCCTTAATTGCGTGAAATAATGACGCTTAAATTCAATCATAAGACAAAGATAATCAGCATCTTCCAAAAATACTCATCGTACTGAGTAAATTTACTCAGCGTACTGAGTAGTGAATGAGGCGCCGTTTAGATGTTTTCTTTTACCGCAAAGAAGCGCAATGTATTAATCATACGTAATCTTTGCTTAGCTCTGCGTCTTTAAGGTTAAATACTCCTGCTCATCGAATGAGCCTCACATTTAGTTTGAACAAGTATTATGCACTATATCTATAGGATAAGGATTAGTGGAATCATAAGCCCATCCCAGCTGCAATCAGTGCTCCCAAAATTTTAACGCCTTTGACTACTCCTTGATGAATTGCTGCACTGAGGTCAATTTCGTTTTTTCTTCTGTCAGTTGCAGAAAATAATGACCGGGAGCAAGATTGCTGATGTCAAGTCCGTGTTGAACCTGCGGGCGTGGAAGCATATAGATCGTTCTTCCTGCGGCATCCAAAATTTTGATATAATACACATCCACACCTGCCTCGTTGAAGGAAATGAACATTTTCTCTTTGGATGGATTTGGATACAACGTGAAGCTGTTAGGCTTCGCTTGTTCGCTTATTGCAATGGCATTGTCTACGACTACAAACTGTCCCATCATGCCGCTATCTTCATGGGGTGAAAAGTGACAGTGGTACATAAACGGATGCACAGCATCAGCGTAATCATCGAATTTCGCCACAAAAGTGGCCGATGAGTTAATAGGCAAATACAAGACATCTTTCCAACCTTCATCAAAAGTACCTACCCCGCTAACGGTCCTTGAGATAATTTTGAATTGCACATCGTGGATGTGAAAGCTGTGACCGAAAACATTGTTGTTGGTGATGGTCCATTGCTCGATTGCATCGAGGTCGACGGTATGATTAATTGTGTTCAATGAAAAAGTTGTATTATCAAAATCAAAGGGAGAATTCGCATTTCCATTTGTGACATGGATGGTTCTATTCACGGTTGCATCGGCCGCGGTCCAATAGGTATTGTTGGCAAGCGTTGAGGGTATTGCTGTAATTGGATTAGCCGTAGGGTTAGTAACATTGATGTGAAGAACAGTAAACGTGGTGTTGTTGAGCAAACTTCCAAATTGACCATTCGGATTGGGCTCTCCGCCCGGAAATCCTAAACTGAATCCGGCGTTATAGGCTTTTAAATCCAACGAACTTCCTACGTTGTCATTTTGCAAATCAACCAAAATCTCAATGCGCTCTCCTACCCCAACGATGACGCGAGTAACAGGCGAAGGAGCATTGATCAACCCACCATCGGTGGCTATGATATAGAATGTTCTATTGTCACTGAATCCGAGGTTATAGGCTCTTTCCATTTCGGCATTCAAAATGCGTAATCGCACAAATTGCTTGGGTAAACTGACTTGCGCATTCGGTGTGCCGTTGGTCAGCATATAATCGCCATAAGATGTGTTGGCGGTTACGAGTTCATTGGACGCAGTGTAACGTACGCTCGTCAAAGCAATCGGAATATCATCTACTCCATAGGTTCTGGGCAATGTCAATGCTGACTCTACAGGATCCCGAACTATGATAAAGCCACCTAATCCTTTGGTCATTTGTTCTTGGGTGGTCATGTGCATGTGCGGATGATACCAATACGTAGCTGCATTGTTGGTGACTTTCCAATAGGGTTGCCATACCGTTCCTGGCGGAATGACTTGGTGGGGGCCTCCATCCATCACCGCAGGCAAGTGCATGCCATGCCAATGAATCGTGGTGGAATCATTCAAAAAACTGTGCACGTTCATGTGAACGGTATCTCCGTGGTTGAAGAATAAAGTCGGCCCCCAAAACTTGTTGTTAACGCCTTCTGTGATGGTTTGATTTCCGGGACGCAGTTGTGCAAATGTGTCGACGAGGTTCAAATTGAATTGTGTACCCGATAAGGTATCCGGAATCCACAAATCCGTGTATTGTCCAAAAACTTGATTCATGGAGTGCACCATCATTATCAGTATGATTGCTTTTTTGACTTTCATGTTATTCTTGAAATCAGACGTTTGAGCTATTGGATGGGAATTAATAGAAATCCTGCGGTTGGTATGCATTTTTTGCTGAAGGTTTTTTTTTACCAGGGAGACGCAGAGAGGTCAGAGATATTGGAACACATTCGTCCAACGAAACATTCACCCTTCAACCAATTTGCAATCGTTACACTATTTCAATACTATTTTACATTTTCAGTTTTTTTCTCAAAATGTTAACCGGTGCTATTAACAGTTTAATTTTTTTTCTAAAAAAGTATACAAATTGTTTTTTCCTTTTTACAACCGAGAACGCACAGAGCCCAAGCTCGGGTGTCATCATCAAAAATCCTCCCCTTCAACTATCTCATTCTGATTCTGATAGTGTCTATCATACTTGATTCACTACGAAACAGAATGACAAACGGAGAAAGAATGAGATATGCCTGCTTATATAATTCAAGCACTTAAAAAAAATCCCGACAATTTCGGTCACACCTCTTGACAAATAAAAATGGCGTTGTATGTTTGCAGCGCATTACGAGCTCTTAAGTGAGCACCAACCGAGTGGCGACACACCACGGTGGTAAAATGATGCGGGCAAGGCCAAAATAAACGGACATCTTCCCACCCATTTTTCGGCAATGCAAATGAACGTGTAACCAACACCCCATTTGTAATGTCATATATTTTCACTTCAGAATCGGTGTCAGAAGGACACCCCGACAAGGTAGCGGATCAAATCTCAGATGCTATTCTGGATGCCTACCTCGAACAAGACCCCAATGCTAAAGTAGCGTGCGAGGTGCTCATCACCGCCGGCCTTTGCGTCATCGCCGGTGAGATTACTTCCGATGCTTCGGTCGATGCCGTAGCGATTGCAAGACAGGTACTCGAACGCATTGGCTACAACGACGACGCTGTCGGATTCAACCTGCACAAGGCGGAGTTCCGAAATGCGCTGCACCAGCAAAGTGCGGAAATCAACGCGAGCGTGGCCCATGGTGGCGCCGGCGACCAAGGCCTCATGTTTGGCTATGCCTGCATCGAAACACAAGAGCTTCTGCCCTTGCCTATCGCGCTTTCGCACCGCATCATCGATCGTCTGCAAACGCTGCGACACGCTGGTACGCTCCCCTGGCTGCGCCCCGATGCGAAAGCACAGGTGAGTGTGCTCTATGAAGCGTCCTGCAAGCCAATCGCTGTTGACACGATTGTGGTTTCCACACAACATGCACCCGACATCTTGCAACCTGAAATTCGTGAGGCATTACTGCGTGAAGTTGTTCGACCAATTCTAGCCGAGTATAATATTCCGCACACGGGTCAGTTGCTCGTTAATCCATCAGGTAGCTTCGTCATTGGCGGCCCATATGGCGACACCGGACTCACCGGGCGCAAGATTATCGTCGACACCTACGGCGGGCGCTGTCCACATGGCGGCGGTGCGTTCTCCGGCAAAGATCCCAGCAAGGTCGACCGCAGTGCCGCCTATGCCGCGCGATACATTGCCAAGCATTTGCTCCAAGCCGCTCAACTGCAGGAGTGCACCGTGCAGCTGTCGTATGCCATTGGTGTGGCTGAGCCTACTTCTGTATTGGTCGATTGCGGGTCGGATTGCCGCTTTACGCAAGAGCAGCTGGAACAGGCCGTTCGCAACCATTTCGACCTTACACCCCACGGCATCATTCGCACACTTGAATTGAAGCGACCAATTTATAGTCGCACCGCATCAGGCGGGCATTTTGGAAAGCAGGATCTGCCTTGGGAACGCATCGAACCAACATTATTGAAGGCCGTTCAATCCACCCTATTCCACTAAATTTTAAGAGCAATCCAGGTCATTGTAAATAGGCTGCAATGGCTTGGCCTTGATTTGAATCAAAACAAAACGACACATGAAAAATATAACATTCGAGGTCGGAGATGAGATCATCTGCATTCAAGACCACTCCAGAAAACTTGTACTCAAAGGCCATGTATTCACGGTGAAAGGTTTTACCCGCAACCCATGTTGCGGTTCCACCATTGTTGATGTTGGGTTTGAAAGCCCGAACCCAAAAACCACCTGTTATACATGCGGCTGTTCTTACGATAAACCAGGCGGCGGCTATTGGTTCGCGGCATACATCTTTCGCAAGGTTCAAAAAAACCGAAAAGACAATAGCGACGCGTTACCAGAAGAACTAAAAGAGCGCATTGAGCGCCATCGCGAAGGAGTAAAAACAAGTCCACTGGTAGAAGTATAACCTCTAAACATCAAACCCATGCAGCACATAAATAATCGAAAGAAAATCAGAGCACACAAACCCAAGCAATGGCCCATCAGTGAGGAACCTACACTAGTAGTAATCGGCGTGGATGGCGGCAGAGTCGGTTGCTACAGCATCCACCGCGAAACCTTTATACGCAATCCCGAAACCAACGAATGTTTGCGCATGGAAGCGTGGTACAATGTAGCTCTTTGGCCAAAATTCCTCGCCCTCGATGAGGATGAATATCTGGAATACACGCTTGTGTTTCCGCCGCTTCCCACCCATTGGCAAACCTTCGACCTGTGGGAAATGAAAGGCACAAGACCTCTATATAAGAGCGGCATTCATCGCAACTCGGATGGAGTCTACTTATTACCTGATCATTAAACACATAAATCCATACAAACTCATGCTCAAACGCATTAATCACGAAGAAGAATTCGCCGAGCGCGCATTGAAATTTCAATCGATGTCAGACCAAGAGCTATCCGATGATTACCAACGCGTGTTCGCCTCTCCCGGTATTGTCGGATCGAAGTTTCGTTATTTATCGCAGCTCAACGAGGTCATCGAATCGCGCGGCTTGCCTTCACCAAAACAACATGTCTCACTCTCTAAAACACTTCACAATGGAAAATGAACTCAAAAACCTGGGCGAATTTCACGAGCACTACGGACGTTTTCCGTATATCGTGCACAGGATGTTTCCCGGCATTTACATGCAGATTCCTGTCTTGTTCAGCTATGAACACAAGCAGGGCGAGCTACCCGGAGTCACTATTCGCCTCAACGCTGAAACGCACTCCGAGCTAAACCTTATTCACTCCGAATCCGTTCGCACACAGCTCAAACAACTGGCACGCAAGGTGAAAACCGACCTCGAGCAAAAGCACCATAAAGAAGCGCAGATATGCTTGGTGTTTGGGCCCGCCGACTGTTTCTATCTCGAAGCCAATGGCGAATATGAAGGCACGCAGCCACCCTTTGGAGGCACCCTATGCAATGCACAAGGCAAACCCATGGTCATAGCAGCAGAGCAGCATTGGCGAGCTTCTGACTTCGCCCCTATAATTCTAAAACGTGCATAAACGCAACCAAATGACGCCAAGAAACCTTCAACCTTCAACTTACAACTTTCAACCCATGGAACTCCTCCTAATCCCCCGTCCCGGCGACCGCGAGCGCTTGCTGGAACACATTCAAACCCTTTCCAGCAACACATTGGAAGAACTTGTAGATGCTTACAACAAAAGCTACGAAATAGGCATCACCGGCAATCAATTTCAAGGTTTGCGCTTGCTAGCCCTGCACAAAGTCTTCCTCAACAAATGCGGCACCTCACCTATTTCCTGGACTGACAATATGATTCTTGCATTGGGCAAGCCGGTTGAGGTGGTGGATGATGGGTGGAGAGTTAGGGAGTGACTTTCTTAAGGGCGAAGCTAATCACGTACGGGCTTGAAATGCAGGGTTAGTATTGCACAAATAGGACTTCCATCAAACAATTACTCGCCTAATTCAAGAGTCTTTTGAGAACGCGGAGAAATCATCAATTCGAAGTTTTATGCGATGGAGAAGATGGAGGCCTTTTGTAGGGATTGATTTAATTTAAATTATTAATTGTAAAGAGAGCTGTTAAGGATTGCCGACTAATTAAAACGTGAGCTCGAGGTTCAGTTAAATAATCTCCATGTGCAGCGCATCGATACGTTTATCTTGTGGTTGCGATCGAAGCGTTATAGCGCAAACACCGTGAAGGTTTACACGGAGTGCATGCGCGTGTTTCTCAAATTTTACAATGATCGCGATGCAACAGAGCTAACCGATACGGACGATATACGGTTCAACAACGATAACATACTAGCCAATAAATTATCGTCATCGTATCAGAACCAGACAGTGTATGTCATCAAGCTTTTTTACGGGATTCTTGAGCACAAGCGGTTCGATGTTCAGTTGGTGCACCGACCGAAGAAGGAGAGGTTGTTGCCGAATGTATTGAGTAAG